>JBAUGL010000017.1:0-5944 GCA_049679665.1 Pyrinomonadaceae bacterium
GGTCGGCAGAGTGTTAATGCAGTTAGAGCAGCCAAACGTCCAGAATTCGATATAAACGACGCGACCGCGCAGGCCTTCGAGTGTCAGCGGTTCAGAGTTCATCCACTTACCAGTTGCAATCTCAGGAGCCTTCTTCGCGACGGATGCCGGGATCAGCACATCTACTGCGTTGGCAGTGGCGCTGTTGTCAGTTTCCATCGGCTCAAACGATCGACTGCTTTCGGTAGCGTTTCGTTCCGTAAAGACAGCGTCCGCGACATCGTTATAACGTGAAATTCCCGTACAACTGGCCACGACTGTCAAGATCCCTGCGATGGAAATAGCAAGAGAAATAATTATAGCTTTGCTGTTCATAAAGTTGTGCTTCTTTCGATGACCCTAGTTTTGACTGGTAAGTTCTTTGAGCCTTTCAGCGTAGTCCGCCGGCAATTCGTTACCCGCGTAACGTGTAATTCCGTCGCGGTCTAGAAAAACGATCGTCGGTGTTCCGACCACGCCGTAACGTTTTGCGACGGTAGTATCGGCATCGCGAACGACGTCGTATTCGATTCCAAACTCCTTTATTCCTTCGCGTACGCGGGCCTCGCCCTCGCCGATATTAACCCCGAGAACACGAACGCCCTTTCCGCCGAAACTGGCGGCCAGTTTATTTATTTCGGGAGCCTCTTCTTTACAAGTCGGACACCAGGCCGTCCAGAAAACGATGACCGCCGGTTCGCCCTGCAGATCTTCAAACGAGACGGTTGTTCCGTCGAGTTTCGCCAATTCAAACTCGGGCGCCATATTGCCGACAGTAGCCGCGCGAACGACCTCCGATTTCGGCCGATCAGCCGTCGAATCAGCCGTCGTGGCACTGCTCAGACTGCATGCTGTCATGCCGCTAAATGACAGGACGGCAATTATTACGACGAATAGTAATTTTGACAATGACATAAACATTTCTCCCAACTAGATGTACCTGCGGCCTGCCTCTATGAATAAATATTGAGCCGCGATCAAGAGTAGAATCCCAAAAATTATTTTGACGAGCGTCATCCAACGGCCGGATCGTGGCAAAAATCTTAGAAGTCCGCCGAACGAACCGAGCAGGATCATTAGTGAGCCCATACCGAACGCGAACGCGAACAGAACCGACACGGCGAATAAAATATTCCCCTGCGTTCCGACGAATGCGAGTGTTGCTCCGAGTGCCGGGGCCGTGCATGGCCCGACGATCAGGCCGGACGATGCGCCGATCAGAAGTGCCGATAAATAACCCTTACCTTTCTTCGCCGGGTTCCAGCGAGTTAGAGAATGCGGCACTTGAAGGGAAAAGATCCCGAACATCGACAGCGCCATGATAAGAACGATGTTTCCGACAATAATGAACGTCCACGGGCTCGCGGCCCACGAACCGAAAAGCGTTCCTGTCAGGCCTGCGAAGGCGCCGAGGGCGGCGTAAACAACGCTCATTCCAATGACAAAGAGTACGGACAACGTGAACCCGTTCAGGCTGAACGCTGTTTTCTCGACACCTTCATTGTTTGCCGCTGTTCGTCCGCCGATAAACCCGAGTTGAATTGGAATTATCGGATAAACGCACGGCGTAAAACTGATCAGCACTCCGGCAGCGTAGGCGGCCGGATACGCCAATATCGAACCTCCTGATAAGTACCCTTGAAGATTTCCGATGAAGTTTTCCATTACTTGCTTCGCAGCGGGAAGAAACGCGTTGCAGCCATTATTTAACAATTACAACGCGTCTCTTGCTTTGACTCGTGGGATTTTCAGGAAAGAGTCGGTTATCTCTAGTTGGTCGCCTTGTCGAATGCGGACACGAAAATGGCGCGATCGGATTTATGCGTTGTCTTGAACAACTGCTTCTTGTTCTTAAATACTCCAACCGTCGAAGTACTTTTCTTGTTAGCCTCAAAGAAGCTGGTCAGTCCAAGCGATTTAGCGGTGGCTGCGGCTTTGGCGGTCGTCTCGTCATTGGTGACGTCGAGATCGACGAAGTTAAGTTTTCCCTTGTATTCCTTCATCAGTTCTGACATCACTGGTTCAAGCTCTTTACAGGCGCTGCACCAGTCGGCACGAATGATCGCGACGGTCGGATTTTTGGGATTCATCTTCTCCATCATCATCATGTTGTCCTGCGCGTTAGCAGAGACAACGGAACCGGCAAGGACCAGAAGACAGGCGAACATAATTGCTTTTAGGTTTTTCATATTTGAATTTCTCCTTTTGGTTTTTTCGGAACGGATTTCCGCTCCGTTCACAAGCAAGATACGAATCGGGTGTAAAATTATTCCGACGGGGTGTAAAATTATCCGACGCGAAGGAAAGGTCTGTATTTACGCATGCGGGAATAGGATCGCCGCGTTTAAGCATTACTTTGGTGCGAGACGGAATCGATTCAAGTCAGCTAGAAAGTTTTTGATAGGACGAGAGCGAGAAAAGGAATGGTCGGCATTTGAGGCTGAGGCACTGCCATTAATGGCGGACGTATTCCGCGTTGCCAAATGGTTGGTACGAGATACGACGGAAGCAGAAGATCTCACCCAGGACACTTTCATACAAGCACTGAAGTCCTTTCACAGATACTCTCCCGAGACGAACTGCCGAGCCTGGTTGATAACGATCCTGTACCGGGTCAATGGAAAACGCAGGATGAAGTTAGGGCGACTGAAACTAGTAGAAGATGTTGATGAGCGGATCGCAGAGACGGTTAGATTCGAACCGCCGATCCCACAAAGCCTGACGGATGAAGATATTTTGAAAGCGGTTGAACGCGTGCCCGAGAAGTTTGCACAGGTCATTCTTTTAACGGATGTCGAAGAGTTTTCTTACAAAGAGGCTGCCGATATGCTGCAGGTACCGATCGGAACAATTATGTCGAGACTTCATCGAGGCAGACGTTTATTGAGACAGGAATTAGCAGGGTATGAAGCAATGCTACCTATCGCGGCAAACGGCTGATATAAAGATATGGATTGCAAAGAATTCAGGACAATGAACGATTCGTTCATCAGGGACGAACTGTTGGTAGAGACCAATCACGAAGTACTGGTGCACCTTGAAACGTGTGCCGATTGCTCTCGTGATCTTTCCGAGCGACGAACACTTCTGCTTCGCATTCGGCAAACCGTTCGCAACGCCGAAGAGATTAAGATCGACCCTGCATTTTCTGCACGATTGACTGCGGAACTGAGAACAATTGCATTGCGGCCTAACGTCTGGGATCGGTTCGTCGGCGGCATCAGAGCTTACAACTTTCGAATGACATCCGCCGCGTTCGCGTGCGTGATGTTACTGGCTTTAGGCGGCCTTGTTTGGATGTATCGGTCCGATAGCACAGGTTCGAATGCTGGGATTGATGTGCAATCGAATAGCAATTCATTTTCCGATCTGGCAAACGCAATACGCATTTCCTGGAACGAAATGGCATCGAATGCGGTTGGCGATCACGAAAACTGCGCGATCGAATATCATCTTGAGGAAAGCCCCATCAGTCTTAACGAGGCCGCGAAGACCTACGGGGCTTACAACAAAGATATAGATAAGACGATAACCACTGCACTGAACGCAACCCGGAACGGACCGAAAGATATGCAGTTTGTCGAGTCTCATTCGTGCTTGTTCGAAGGCAGACGTTTCGCACATATTGCTTATAAGCGAAACGGTCGCATCGTATCTTTTCTTATTACCGACAGTGATCTGCCTGCGACTAATGATGAAATTCAAACTGCCGCGTTTGACGGCAAAATGAACGCTGCAGGATTTCGCATTGGTCACCACGCAATCTTTGTGGTTTCAGATCTGGCCGCCGCTGAAAATGTCTCCTTGGCCCGATTCGCGTCACCGGCCATCCGGTCACACCTCGAAAGGCTTGGAGCATGAAACAGCTAGAAAAAAAACATCCGCTCGCAGTTCGGTGGCTTCACTGGATAAATTTTCCGCTGCTCGCGATGATGATCTGGAGCGGGATGTTGATCTACTGGGCGAATCCCGTTTACCGCATCAATATTTTCGGTTACGAGCTGTTTAAGTTCTTCCCAGCGTGGTTCAACGAATATCTTGGCATTCCATTTCGGTTGGCTGAAGGGCTGCAACTGCATTTCTTTTTTATGTGGCTCTTTGCCATAAATGGCGTGGCATATGTGATTTACACCATTGTTTCGGGTGAATGGCGTGCAATCGTTCCGGTGCCGGCCTCGTTCAAAAGAGCGCCTGTCGTCGCACTGCATGACGCGCATATTGTGAAGACGAAACCGCCGCAAGGGAAATATAATGACGCACAGCGCATCGCGTACACCACCGTTATCTTGATGGGTGCCGGATCGCTGTTTTCGGGCCTCGCGATCTACAAGCCGCTGCAACTCGCCTGGCTAACCGCACTTTTTGGCGGATACGAATGGGCACGCTGGATACACTTTTGGCTGACGATCAGTTTCGTTCTATTCTTTTTGGTTCACGTCATTCAGGTCATATTGGCTGGTTGGCGTAATTTTCGCTCAATGATTACGGGTTACGACGTAGTTGACGCCGTTGACGACCTTCCCGCCATAACCGATGAAGCTAAAGAGGTGGCCGCATGAGCGACGACAATAAGATGCTGCTTGAGAAAGTTCGAGAATTTGAAGCAAGGACCGGGCACACTACCGATTCATGGCCGGACGATCCGAATAACACAGCTTCTGTCTTGAAAGAAAAACGTCACCTCGGCAAACCTCTGTCAGTAGAAGATGCAAAGGGGGAAATGTTCGCGCGTTCACGGCGGGGCTTTCTGGTCGGCGGCACGGCCGCTCTGCTGGGATTTTTCGGTTGGCGTTGGATGAGCGACGAAACGAAGGATGATCTCCTTCGTCGCACTTTCGAGTTCAACGAAAAAGTAAGCCAGGTATTCTACAAGCCAACGCGGCTCGCCCCGGAATTCCCGCCGGACAGCATCACCAACGCGCGAGTTAACGGCGATATCGGAATGCCTACAGCATTCGCACCTGCGGAATGGAAACTCGCGGTTGGCGGCCTTGCCGGACGCGTCGACGATCTTATCCTGACACTCGACGATATAAAAAACCTTCCGCGCACCGAAATGACGACCGAGCTAAAATGCATCGAGGGCTGGAGCACGATCGCTCATTGGGCAGGCGTTCGATTTTCAGATTTCGCGTCAAAATATCTACCGAAAACGCAGGACGGCAGTCAGCCGGATATTGCTGGTCGCCCGCAAGACCTTTTACCGTACGTTTCAATCTCAACACCGGATGAAAAATATTACGTCGGCTGGGATATGCCAAGTATTTTGCATCCACAGACGCTGCTTGCCTACGAAATGAACGGAGAACCGCTAAAGGCCGAACATGGTGCTCCGCTGCGGCTCGCATCGCCAACAAAATACGGCATCAAACAGATAAAGCGAATCGGACGGATCGAATTTACGAGCGAACGTCCCAAGGATTCTTGGGCCGAAAATGGTTATGATTGGTACTCAGGGCATTGACTGAAGAAGCGGGTTTGTTTCGTGTTGTTCGGTGTATTCGCGGTTTTGATCTAGGATTTAGGAAGGCGAACCACGGAATACGCGGAACGCCGCGGTGCAATGAAAAATCTGTAGCACAAAAAACGGCAAGAAATGGGACTCGAAAGACGCGGAAACGGATATTACTTTTACGAAAAGAAGCGGATCGGAAACCGCGTAGTTTCGACTTATTCAGGCGGTGGAGAAGTTGCCAGGTTAATGCATCTTCTGGATCAGCAAAGACAAGAAGAAACCTGGCACCAAAAGGATGCATGGAAGCGATCCCTTGAAGCTGACAAGCGAGATCATGACGCTGTGGATCAGTTGATCGATGCGTTTTGCCAGGAAGCCGAAGCCTTAGAAACCGCGATCTTTCTGATTAATGGCTATCACAAACATTCTCGAGGCTGGAGACGAAAACGAAATGGCAACAAAGTCGAAGGT
>JBAUGL010000018.1:0-1718 GCA_049679665.1 Pyrinomonadaceae bacterium
ACGGTTTGCAAAACAACAGTGGTCCGCGTGGTAATTACACTCGGAATCGACTTAAGCTTCTCGCGTAAAAGCACAGCGAGATCTTCGGGATCTTTAGCTCGTACTTTTAACAGATAAGAATCTTCACCGGCTACATCATGAACCTCTAAAACCTCCGGTATCTTGGCCAGTAGAGAGTCCGTTCCATCGCCGCACTCGTTTGTTCTGACAGAGACGAAAGCGATCAACCCGAATCCAACCTGTTTGGGATCGAGAATAGTGTTAAACCCGCGGATAACACGATGATCCTCCAGTTTTCGAACCCTTTCCAAAACCGCAGACGGTGCAAGTCCGACCTGACGAGCGATTTCCGCGTTTGATATACGCGCATTTTGCTGAAGCATATTTAAGATTTGCGTGTCTGTGTCGTCAATCATTCTGGTATCTCCATACAAAACAGAATAAACTTCGGCAAGGTAGATGTCAAGAAAAATTATCGTCTGTTTCAAACTATCCTTTCGAGGAAATCCGTTGAGCCCGTTGTATTAAAAACGCCAAGCATTAGCTATTCTCTAAGTACTATGAGTGCGGTCATAAAAACAGAGGCGAGAACGGACGAGATAATTTCATATAATCCCGCAAGCGGCAATGAGGTCGGGCGCGTGCATAATCATTCCGCCGATGAAGTCAAGATTGTGGTTGAAAGGTCGCGGGCGGCGTTTGCGCAATGGCAAAAAACAACATTTACCGATCGCAAACAACTTGTTATGCGTGCCCGCGATGTGATCCTGGCCAACATAGACGAGATCGCTCAACTGATCTCCGCCGAATCCGGCAAGCCGTTCGGCGAGGCGATCTCGATGGAGATCGCGCCCGTGCTTGACCTGATGCAGTTTTTCGCCCGCAATACCAAAAAAATGCTAAAGCCGCAACGGATCGGCATCGGCTTATATTCCCTATTTGGCAGATCGTCTAAGGTCATTTATCATCCTCTCGGTGTGGTCGGAGTTATCCCGGCGTGGAACTACCCGTTTTCGATACCTCTAGGCGAGGCCGTTATGGCGTTGATGGCTGGAAATACGGTCGTCATTAAACCTTCAGAACTTACGCCGCTAGTTGGGTTGAAGATAGGCGAGATATTCGAGACGGCGGGAGCTCCTGCCGATACTGTCCAGGTGGTGACAGGTGACGGCAATACCGGAGCGTCGCTGGTTGATGCAGCACCGAACAAGATAATGTTCACGGGCAGTGTCGCGACCGGCAAGAAGATCCTTTCGGCGGCGGCTAAAAATATGACGTCGGTCGTTCTCGAACTTGGGGGAAAAGACCCAATGATCGTTTTCGAAGACGCAAACCTGGAGCTTGCCGCGAGTGCGGCAGTTTGGGGAGCGTTTTGCAACTCCGGACAGTCGTGTTCGTCGGTCGAGCGGCTTTACATACATGAATCCATCGCCAAAGAATTGACGAAATTGATCGTCGATCGAACTCGCCATTTGAAACAAGGCTCCGGCGACACCGAAGGCATTTCGATCGGTGCGATGTCTTCGGAACGGCAGATGAAGATCGTCGAGGAACACGTCGAGGCTTTTCGGCTGGCAGGCGCGAAAATCGAAACCGGCGGAGGGCGGAGCGGGGACACTCTTGTCCCCACGGACGCCGCAGCGGAGTCCGCAAATTCTGTCGTCACTCAACCGAGCGCGAGTTCTGTCGCCGCAAGCGGCGATGCGGACAAGAGTGTC
>JBAUGL010000019.1:0-28666 GCA_049679665.1 Pyrinomonadaceae bacterium
GACCGGAATGGATGTAGTACCATTCGGCCTTGCAACGGATAAGCCGGTACCTGCGGACTATGACGGAGACGGCAAGACGGACATTGCTGTATACCGCGGCGGGACCTGGTTCATGCTGCAGACAGGAACGGCAGATCTGACGTATGTCACGAAGGAATTCGGCAACGCGACAGACACGCCGATCCCTGCGGGCAACTAACCAGACTAACCAAAGACAGCTCTCCGGCTCTTCTATAAAGGGCCGGAGACATGAGATCAAAAGGACGCATTCTTCAATAAATGAAAAATGCGTCCTTTTTGTTGGTTTTTGGGGTGAAAAGTATTAATATAGATAGGTTCAGCGCCCCGAACCCAGACTCCTTTTTACTATCACTTGTGATATTGGGTGCGGACCTGTGAATAAGTGCCACCCAAACGGGACGGCACCGGCCCTGATTTAACGGAAACGAATTTTTTAGGAAGTAATTGTTATGTCCACGACCTCCTTCACCAGACGAAGGGCGAACAGATCGATCGCTGCTCTTGTAATTTTATTTTTCGCCGCCGCTGTCCTTGCCGTCAGCACGGATATGGTACCGGTCTCGGCCTTTTTGCGTTCGGGAAACAGCGCTGCGACCATCATGGCGTCCACTGCTGCCTCCGCATCGACCGCTTCGATAGGGGAAAGAGTACGAGGGTTCGTCGAGAATTTGATCGACCCGTCATCAACATTTACGGTTGATGATGCGGGCGACAGCGAAGATTCCAACACGGGCGACGGAGTATGTCTGGACTCAGCGGGCAAATGTACGCTCAGGGCCGCTGTGCAGCAAGCAAATGCCGATGCCGCCGCCGATACGATCGTTTTTAATCTTCCTCCAAACTCGCCGCTGATCAATTTGAACGCTGCGATCACGCCGGCTTCAATCATTGTCTCGCAGCCGGTTACGATTACAGGTCCCGGGGCAAGGCTCTTGGCGGTAAAAGGAAACGCTAATACCGCTAACGGCGTGTTTGACGTTACTGGCGCCGCTGGTGGCGCTGCTGGTGCTGCATCGATCTCGGGATTGACTTTATCGAATTCCACTGGTGACGGCATTCGCAACGCCGGAACCTTAAACCTATCGGAAACGGCTATTACTCAGAACCAATTTGGGATAAATAATTCCGGCGTCCTTCGGGTCACGCGATCTCTTATCCACGGCAACAGCAAAAGCGGTATGCTGCTTGCGGCGGAGACTGATGCGAACATCAGCAACACGACAATTACGAACAATGCGTCGCCTAACAACGGCGGCGGTATCAATTCGGCGAGCGGAAACGTAACGCTCAACAACGTCACTATCAGCCATAACTCGGCAGTACTGAACGGCGGCGGCATTTATTACAACAACTCGGTCGATGGAGTATTCGTACGAAACACGATCGTCGCGGAAAACAGCGCCGCTGCCGGCCCCGATATTTTTTCCGCAACTGGGGCGCCGCCAGCGAAATTTATAAGTCGCGGGCATAATTTGATCGGCAAGAGCGACGTCGACCTCGGCTTTGTCAACGCGACAAACAATGATCTTGTGGGAACACTCGCTGCGGAAGTCGATCCGCTGCTTGACGCGCTTCAGAACAATGGCGGGCCGACGAACACTCGGGCGCTGCTTGACGGCAGTCCGGCCCGCGATTCTGGTAACGGGTGCGTTGTAGGCGGCGGCTGCGGTTCGAACGAACCGGCTGAGAATCTCGTTAACGATCAACGTGGGATCAACTTTGGACGATTATTTGGAAGCCAGGTGGATCGCGGCGCATGGGAGTCATTTTATCCTACACCGGTTATCAGTTCGTTTAGTCCGGCTAGTGCCGGCGCGGGCAGGTCCCAATTTTCGCTGTTGATAAACGGCACGGGCTTTGTTGAGGATTCAGAGGTGCAATGGGAGGGATCCGATAGGGCTACCACCTTCGTTTCGAATACACAGCTTAGCGTAACGATACTGGCCGCGGATGTGGCGTCCGCGGGTGACAATCCGGTGACGGTAATAAATCCGACACCTGGTGCAGGTAACGGAACTTCGAACCCTTTGAACTTTCCGGTCGTTGCCTGTACTTATTCCCTCTCGCCAACTTCCCAGAATTTCGGCAGCGTCGGCGGCAACGGATCGATCAATGTCACTGCGCCAAGCGGGTGTGATTGGACGGCGGTAACGAACGTCCCGACGTGGGTGACCATCAATGGAAGCGCGAGCGGGAGCGGTGACGGAAGCGTTGCGTTCACGGTGGCGTCCAACACGGGCGGAGATCGTAACGGAACGATCACCATTGGCGGCCAAACATTTAATATCACTCAAGGGAGCGGAATTTGTACCTTCTCGATCTCGCCAACTTCGCGCAGCGTAGGGACAGCTTTAGGAACGGGATCGGTTAGTATTGACGCTTCGCAGCAAAGCTGCGGCTGGACGGCTACGGTTAGCCCGAGCGCACCTTGGATATCGATTAGCGGTGCATCATCAGGAACAGGTGACGGTTCGGTTAATTACGCGTTCACGGCTAATTCAGGGCCGCAAAGGTCAGGCACGATCACGATCGCCGGTCAAACGTTCACATTGACACAAGCGAGCGGCTGTACTTATTCGATCACCCCACCGTCGCGTACCGTTTCGGCCGCCGGAGGAGCATCGAGCATCGGGGTCGAGGTTAGCAATACAAGCTGTACATGGACGGCGGTTGTGAACGGTGCCCCCTGGATCACGATCACCAGCGGTTCGAGCGGAACCAGCAACGGCACGGTTAACATTTCTGTACAGCCAAATACAGGGTCGGAAAGGGTCGGGACGCTTACTATCGCCGGCTTGACCTTTACTCTAACGCAGGAGAGCGGCTGCACGTTCTCTATTTCGCCTACTTCGAACTCAGCCCCTGCGGGCGGCGGGCCGATCGTGGTCAATGTCACAGCCACTTCGGGCTGTACGTGGACCTCGGCTGTAAATCCGGCAAATCCCTGGATCACGATAACGTCCGGGCAAAATGGTACAGGCTCCGGTACAGTAACTTTGCAGGTTGCCGCAAACACCGGCGCGGCTCGGCAAGGAACCGTAACTATCGCTGGCCAGACCTTTACGGTCAACCAGGCGATTGGCTGCACGTTCAGCATAAGCCCCACAAGCCAGAGCATTCCGGCTACGGGCGGAACCGGTAGTGTTGCGGTGACGGCAAGTAATGCCGGCTGTTCGTGGACAGCGGTGGTCAACAGTGCGCCCTGGATCACTATTACTGGCGGTTCAAGCGGAACGGGCAACGGCACCGTCTCATATTCGGTTGCGGCCCATACGGGTCCGGCGCGGGTGGGAACCCTTACCATCGGCGGCCGAATATTTACGATATCACAGGCGAGCGGCTGTACGTTTACACTGTCACCGACGGGAACAACGCTTCCGGCGGCCGGGGGTAACGGCAGTTTTACCGTCTCTACGAACGATCAAGGCTGTACGTGGAACGCCGCGACAACAAGTCAGTGGATCACGATCAATGGCGGTTCCTCGGGCACGGGTAATGGCACGGTTGCGTTCACGGTCGCCGCGAACGTAAGCCCTGAACGCACGGGAACGATAACGGTCGGCGGCCAGTCGTTTACCATTACGCAAAGCAATGGCTGTACGTACTCGATCGCGCCGTCGTCGGGCAGTGTTCCATCCGCGGGCGGTCCGGGCAGCTTTAATGTCAACTCAGGCGCGGGTTGCCAATGGACCGCAGTCGTTGGTGCAAACACCGGATGGCTGATCATAACTTCCGGGAGCAGCGGGGCCGGTACTGGTTCAGTAACTTATTCAGCCGGGGCAAACCCTGGGCCGCAGCGAACGGGCACCATAACGGTCAACGGACGAGTCTTTACACTCACGCAAGCTTCGGGCTGCACATTTTCGCTCGCTCCGACTTCGGCGTCTATTTCAGCAGCCGGCGGGAACGGCAGTGTGGCAGTCACCGCGAGCAATGCGGCTTGTTCGTGGGCGGCCGTTGTTAGCCCTGCTGCACCCTGGATCACCGTCAGTTCCGGAACTTCGGGAACCGGTAATGGCACGGTGAATTTCGTCGTCGCGGCGAGCACCACTCCGGCACGAACGGGAACGATCAATATCGGGGGCTCAACATTTACTATTACTCAAGCAAACGGTTGTGTTTACACGTTAACACCCGCGAGCATGAACATTAACGAGAGCGGCGGCTCGCGCAGCTTCAGCATCGCGTCGGGCGTGGGATGTCCGTGGACGGCCGTTGTCGGGCCCAACTCGACATGGATCACGATAACTGCTGGCAGCAGCGGAACAGGCAACGGAACGGTCACATTTTCGGCCTCGGCGAATACCGGGTCCGAAAGGACCGGGACCATCGTTGCGGGCGGACAGACGTTTACTCTTAACCAGGTTACTTTGACAGTTACCAACTTGAATAACGACGGTGCCGGCAGTCTTCGAAAGGCTATCGCCAATGCCAATGCCGCTGCCGGGGACGATGCTATCGTATTCCAGACGGGTTTGACCGGCCAGATAATTCTTACTGGCGGTGAGATACTTATAGCCAATAACGGGAAACTCGAGATCCGAGGACCGGGCGCCGACAAGATATTGGTCAGCGGAAGCAATAACAGCCGCATATTTTACTCGAACGCGGCAACCGTGCTGATCGAAGGGCTCGCGCTGACCGGCGGCAACGCAGGCGGCACCCGTAGTACCGCGACCAACAAATACGGTGGCGCGATTTATGCTGACACAGGGTCGATGACGCTCCGGCGGATGTCGATATTCGGTAATTCATTTTCCGTTCCGGCCGAACCAGGATATAGCAGCATAGGCGGCGCCGTATACCTCTACGAAGGCGCTAATCATAAGATCGAGAACTCATCCATATACGGTAATGCGTGTTCCCTTGGGGCCGGAGTGTATAGCCAGGGCGTGGTCGCCATCTCTAATTCGACGATCTATGGCAACACGGCTACTACGTCGGGAGGCGGAATTTACGCGCTCGCGGAATTGTCGATAAGGAATTCGACCATTTCCGCCAACAGTGTGCCGGAAGGCGGAGTTGGCGGCGGCATGGTGATCAACGGCGGCGTGATCAGTCTGCGCAATTCGATAATTGCGGGCAATGTCGGTCCCGAGATCACTCTTAATGTCGGAGCCGTCTTGTCAGAAGGATATAATCTGGTCGGTGACGCGGCTGGTGATTCAACAAATACCGTAAACCCGATCGTTTATCAGGTTTCGGATATTCGCGACACAGCGCCGATGCTTTCGAGTTTGCAAAGTTTTGGCGGGCCGACCCCGGTTGCCGCACTGCTTGGCAGCAGCCCCGCGGTAAACACCGGTAATAATGAAAACGCCCCGGCGACGGATCAGCGAGGTTCGACACGTATCGTATCTGAAACGTTGGACATGGGAGCATTCGAATCCAACATTGAAGTTACTCCCGCGATCCAAATGCTTCCTAGCGCTGCGCAAAACGCTTTTTATTCGACCGGGGTCACTGCAAGCCGGATCGACAGCTCCAACCCGGACGAAACATTTGCATTTACGATCATCGACGGATCACTTCCGGCAGGCCTGACCATATCGAATGTAGGAACGATTTCGGGAACTCCAACCGGAAGCGGAGCATTCACCTTTACCGTCAAGGCAACGGGCGCGGACGGTACGTCCGGCGCTCGACGATATACACTGCCCATCGGCTGTGGATATGCTCTGGCACCGACGACGCAGGAAATTGCTGCGGCCGGCGGCAATGGCTCGTTCAGCTTGACGACGGCAGCGGGATGTAACTGGACGGCCGCAACAACGACGCCCTGGATCACCATCACCAATAACCCGGTTGACCCAAGGTCCGGTAATGGGCAGGTTACATTCACGATCCAGCCGAATACGGGCGTTGCGCGTGCAGGCACGATCATAGCCGGCGGGCAGACATTTACCGTTAACCAGGCTGCGGGCTGTTCGGTCGCGGTATCACCGAATTCGTCAAGTGTGCCTGCCGCCGGCGGAAACGGCAGCGTGAATGTCCTTAGTGGTGTCGGGTGTGCCTGGAATGCCCAGACGACCGCATCGTGGCTGACACTAACGAGCGGAGTAAGCGGGACCGGAAACGGAACAGTCAATTTCATTGCCGGTGCTAATACGGGCGGAGCCCGATCGGCGACGATCACAGTCGGAACGGGAACTGTTTTCACCGTCAACCAACCTGATGTCAACGCTGTCGATGGCGGAGTGTTCGATTTTGACGGAGATCGTAAGACCGATGTCGGGATCTTTCGTCCGGGCCCGGGCGAATGGTGGTATTTGAGAAGTTCCGATGGTGACAACCGGGCGTTTCAGTTCGGTACGACCACCGATAAGATCGCACCGGGAGACTATACAGGTGACGGAAAAACTGACATTGCGTTCTGGCGGCCGTCAACCGGATTCTGGTTCATTATCCGCAGTGAGGATAACCTTTATTACGGATTTCCATTTGGTGCCGAGGGCGATATCCCCGCTCCGGCCGATTACGACGGCGACGGCAAGACCGATGTGGCCGTATTCAGGCCATCGCAGGCCACTTGGTTTATTTTGCGCTCGAGCGATGGCGGGACGACGATCACCGGATTCGGTGCCAACGGCGATGCGCCGGTACCGAATGACTTTGACGGCGACGGCAAGGCCGATTTAGCTGTTTGGCGCGCCGGGCCTGGTGAGTGGTGGCTTTTGAGAAGTTCGGACGGTCAGGCGCGCGCTGTACAATTTGGCCAGTCGACCGACAAAGCGGTGCCGGGCGATTATACCGGTGACGGCAAAACGGACATCGCGTTCTGGCGGCCGTCGAACGGATACTGGTATATTCTTCGCAGTCAGGATGATCTGTTCTATGCGTTTCCGTTTGGTGCAAACGGTGATGTTCCCGCACCGGGCGACTACGACGGCGACGGAACCCATGACGCCACAGTGTTCCGACCTTCAACCGTGACTTGGTATTCGTCCCGTTCCACAGCGGGTACGATGATCGTCGGGTTCGGCGCCTCGACTGACGTTCCGGTGTCTTCGGCGTATGTTCCGTAGGAATTTAAATTGAAAGGTGATTTATTAAGAAGGCGGGCCCAACCGCCTTCTTTTTTGTTTGATATTGAAATACAGCCGACGGCGCTAGAGTTTGTCGTTAAAAAATCCTAAAACCAACGCCCAGGCATCTTTCGCCGCCATCTCAGAGTAAACCTCGGGCCGCGTGTTATTGAAAAATGCATGGTCGGCATCATATTTAATAGAGTTTATTGGTAACTCTAAACGTTCTGCGAAGTCTTCCAAGGCCGCAACCTTTTCGGGGTTGATCCAGGCGTCCTGTGTTCCAGAAATAAAGACCGTAGGAATTTCCAATGTTTTCAGAACGTCTTCGGGAGGGATATCGCCATAGAAAACTGCGGCCGCACTTAGCCCCTCAAGCTCACACGCCGCGCGCAGCGCAAATGTGCCGCCCATACAGAATCCCGTAATGCCGAAATGGGTGATTCCGAATTCCTTGCTCGCGCTTTCGATAGTTTTTGCTATCGTGTCGAGGCCGTCAGTTATTGCCAGGTCGTTCATCATCTTGGAGGCCTCGCCGGAATTCGCTGCGATCTTCCCGCGATAAAGATCTGGCGCGATCGCGATAAAACCTTCGGAGGCGTAACGGTTCGCAATGTCCTTAATATGTTCGTTCAACCCCCACCATTCCTGGGTGACAATTACGGCTTTCTCGGTCCTGTAGTCCGGCTGAGCGACATAAGCGGTGGTCGAGCCATTGATGGTCGAAAAGTTCAACGATTCTGTCTTCATCAGCAAATGTCTCCTTATTAGAAAAACCGTATCGTGTATCCGACCCGGAGTCCGCGACCGACCTCGGGCGTGAGCTCCTTTATAAACGAAAGGTGGTTCCGATACAAACGATTGGTCACATTGTACACGTTGAACGAAATTATATGTGCCACATGCTGCCGACCAATGGTATACGATCCGGACAAATTTACAATTCCGTAGCCGGCCGTCGGCGTTTCGAGCGGAAACACTTTTTTCTGATCGGCAACAAAGATCGTTTCCGGCCTAACGCTTATATTCTTGAACCGAAGATCAAAGCCGATCTTGGCGCGCGAAGGAGGAATTCTCGGAAGATCGATCAATTCTTCGTCAAGTTTTGCGCGAACAGTATCGAGACTAGCAAACACGCCGATGTATTGGTTAATTGTTACGTTAGCATTCAGTTCGGCGCCGAAATAGGACGCGTTGGCTTGCGAATATTTCGCAACGGGCAAACCATCTTCGATGTCGATCTGGCCGTCGAGGTTCCTGTCTTGCGGAGCAAGGAACACAAAATTATCGATAAGATAGTAATAAACGTCGCCTGTGAGCCGAAACCGGCCGGACTGATGCCGAAGCGAGACATCGATTCCATTTGCGGTCTCGCGATCAAGATCATTGTTCCCGATCTCAAAGGTAATGTTTCCAATGTGCGGGCCATGATTGTAGAGCTCTTCGAGTGCGGGCGCCCGGTTCGAGTGAGAATAGTTCACGATGAGGGCGCCGCCGTTCCACAAACCGAAATTCACACCTGCGCCGCCCGAAAATGCAGTGAAATTGCGATCGCGTAAGTCTGCGTTCTCAGGTGCGTATCGGTTGCTCTCAATTCGACCACCAAACTGAAATTTAACCCTATCAAGATCCAATTCCTCCAATACGAAGGCCGAAAAAGCATTGTGTCGGACCGTCCCCTGAATCAGCTGTTCTTCGCCATTGACGTCATAGCTGCGATTGAACCCTTCGAACCCGAAACGTCCAGACAATCTGCCGAATTTCTGTTGTTCGAAAAGCGAACGATAGGAAAATGTCTTATTGTCAAATATTGTTCCAACCTCATCAATGCCGTCTACCGACTCGATCTCCTTGTGCCGATAATCGGTGTAATCGATGTTGTATTGCAGACCGCTGATCAGGGTAGTGGAAAGGTTCCGAAACCCGCCGGAGCCCCGGTAACTGTTCCGTCGGGCGCGAAGATCTACATCTTCATCGAAATGCGGTCTATCTCCTAGCCCTAATTCACCATGGTCGTGAAAGAGGGCCGCAAATGGAATTCCATATCTACGTATATCGAATGTGTATCCTCCTGTTATCCAACCCTTTTCCGCATAATATCCGCCGCTGAATGAACCCGAGTGTGAGCGCGACGCCGAATTCGGAATATGTCCGATCGGAGATCTGTAGTCGCCCGTTCGCTGTGAGCTCAGATTTCCGCGCACCATCAATTTATCCAGCCCGTATTCCAACCCGCCGGCGATTCCCGCTTGTTTGTCAGCCGTACCAGCTACGATTGAGGCGAAACCGCGAATCCCATCGTGTGCAATGTTTTCGTCGTTGCCGATCACGTTCACGACACCCCCAAGGGCATTGCTGCCGTAAAGCAGCGACGCCGGGCCTTTGACGACTTCGATCCGTTCGGCGCTCATAGGGTCGATCGCTTCGCCATGATCACCCGATTGTGATCCAATTGATCCGGCTCGCACACCATCTTGCAATACCAGAACCCGATCGCCGTCAAATCCGCGAATCACCGGCCGAGCTGTTCCGGGTCCAAAACTACGTTTAGCGATCCCCGTCTCGGTTTCAAGAATTTCGCCAATAGATGTCGCCCCTTTTTCCATTATTCGCGTAAAACCAACCGAGTTTACGGTCTGGAATGAATCGAAAATAGATTGCTCGGTTCCCGACGCGGTGACGGTCACTTGCTCTGCGAGCGAAGCGATCTGAAGCCGGAAATCAGCCGTGACACTCTCACCGGCCGTCACCGTCACTGACCTTGACGCGTCGGCGAATCCCTCCATATGGACCAGGATCGTATATCGGCCCGGTCGAACGTTTGTAAAAACATAGGTGCCATCATCATTTGATCTGACCGAATTCTTTGCTTGTATTAGTTGTATTGAGACATCGTGAAGCGCCACGCCCTCGCCGTAGGTGATCTTGCCCGAGATCGTAGGCGATTGGGCCGACCCGGCGACAGCGAAAAGAAAAAGAAACGCGAAGTATAATGAGGGCTTTATCATTGGTTCAAATCAAGGATTGAAAATCAGTAATTCATACATACGCGCAAGGTCTGCGATGGGTTTCTTACGGGTCGAACGTCTACAAGCTGCGCGACGGGTATTTCTAATTCTAACGCACCGATCACCTTCTATGACAAAATAGTAGGCAATGCGACGTTCCATCGGCACAGAGGTAGAAAATGAAAACACTGTTTATTCTCCGCCACGCAAAATCGAGTTGGAACGAGCCGGCGTTGGACGATTTCGACCGGCCGCTTAATGACCGCGGCAGACGGACAGCTCCGTTAATGGGCAACCTGATGAAATCAAAGGGATTTTGTCCTTCGGTCATCGTTGCATCGCCGGCATTACGTGCCCGCGAAACCGCGGAAATCGTTTCGGAGTCAGGCGAATTCGAAGGCGATCTCGTTTTTGACGATCGAATCTACGATGCTCACCCGACGACTCTTGTTGAAGTCATCAAGGACGTTGATCGAGGGCACGATTCTGCTATGATCGTCGGTCATAATCCGGGAATGGAGGCTTTGATACACGCGCTTACCGGGCGAATTGAAGTGATGCCAACCGGGGCACTAGCTGTGATCGAACTAAATGCGGACAGCTGGGTGGACGTTGTTCATGGTGGTGGAACGCTGAGAACGGTCTTTCGTCCAAAGAACTAGGCTAAGACAATTAACATTCGTGTAACAGTATCGTAACATCCCAGTAAGCTCAGCGTAATAAACTTTGGTGATCATTAATGGAGTAAGGCCCTGATTAAAGACATATATTATGCTGCAAAATATCCTTATAATTGAAGATGATGCCGATATCGCGGAGAGTCTTCAATACAATTTGAAACGCGAAGGATTTCGTTCTACGATAGCCGAATCCGGCGAAAAGGGGTTGAGGCTAGCTCTCGACGAGCGCAGTTCGCCGTCGTTGATAATTCTCGATCTAATGCTTCCAGGAATGAACGGGATGGAAATCTGTCGTCGGTTACGACGCGAGCCTCTCACGGAAAGTACACCTGTCGTCATGCTGACGGCAAAAGGTGGTGAAGCCGATAAGATCGCGGGTCTTGAAACCGGAGCCGATGATTATATAGTTAAACCCTATTCGATAAAGGAAGTGATCGCGCGCGTTCGTGCTGTTTTGCGGCGAGTCGCAAGCGACGTCACCCCAAAATATGAAGACGTTCGGTTAAAGGTTGATTTTGATGACATGAGGGTGTTGTGCGGTGATCAAGACGACGTCAAGCTAACCCGTAAGGAGTTTGCGCTGCTTTCACATTTGATTGCAAACGCAGGCCGGGTCGCGACTCGACAGCAGCTATTGGACAACGTTTGGGGATATAGTTATTTTGGAGATTCGCGGACGCTGGACGTTCATATCAGACGCCTTAGGCAAAAACTTGGTGATTGCGGCGGTTGTGTTGAAACCGTGGTTGGGATCGGGTACAGATTTTTCGGGTTTAAATGATCGCTCAGAATTTTCCATTTTCCCGGCGCACGACGTTCGACCTCGCTACTTCCGACAAGATCCTGCGGAAGATCCTTGAAACGACCCGCGAAGGAATTCTAGTGGTCGGCCGCGATACCCGTATTATTGCTGCCAATGGCGCAGCCCTGGCCGCGTTCGGACGTAACGATACAGCACTCGAAAACATGCGGTTGAGTGAGGTCATTCGCGATGCGAGTTTACACGATGGGTTTCGGAAGGCTACCGATCTCGCTGAACCCTCAATACATAGGCTGGAACTATTTGGGACTCATAAGCGCACCTACAACGTTCAGGTCGCCCCGATCGAGCTCGGGGGAAGTAACGGAGCGATCGGGTTCTTTTACGACGTTACTCCGATAGAGCGCCTGGAGGTTTTTCGGCAGGAGTTCTTGACGAATATATCGCACGAACTTCGAACACCGCTCACGTCGATTCTCGCTTTTGTCGAAACGCTTGAGGACGGCGCCGTTGACGATCCAGAAAACAATCGCCGTTTCCTTGGGATAATTCGTCGAAATGCCGAGAGGATGGGATCATTAATATCCGATATTCTTGAACTTTCTCAGATCGAGTACGGAACAGTTTCGATCGAAAAACGTCCGGTTCGGTTGTCGAGGCTGGTGGACGATATTTTCGTCGATCTGTCGAAAGCTGCGGCCGTCCGTGAGATCGGGCTTATAAATGCGATCGATTCAGAAAACGAGGTTTTGGCCGATTCCGTCAGACTTGGTCAAATGCTGACGAACCTGATCGATAACGCGATCAAGTTTAATCGTACCGACGGCACCGTTACGGTGAATCACTTGCCTCAATCGAAAGGAGACGTCATCACGGTTGAGGATTCCGGTGAAGGGATCTCCGCGATCCACCTGCAAAGGGTCTTCGAGAGATTTTATCGGATCGACCGCGCTCGATCGCAGGAAGTTGCGGGAACCGGGCTCGGACTCGCAATAGTAAAACATCTCGCTAAACTGCATGGTGGGAAGGTTTCCGCTCGTTCGGTTCCCGGTAGCGGAACCACCTTTTCGATCGTATTGCCCAAGGTCCAATCATGACTCCCTAAAATTGTTTCTCTGCCCTCGGCCAATGGTGTTATAATAAGAAAAATCAGTGCTACTTCCTAACGCTCGACCGGATAACCCGGTAAGAGGTGTTCCTCGTAATGACCTTCCCACCGTTCGCGAAGGAGAAGAACGTGTATGGAATTGCTAATTGGTCAGAAGGTCGCATATCCCAGCCAAGGCGTGTGTATGGTTGAGGAGATACAGAATCGTACGATCGGCGAAAGCTTGATCAGCTTTTATTCACTTCGAGTTGTAAGCGATAATTCCATAATTTTTGTCCCGTTAAGTAATGCCGAGACCGTCGGTATTCGGCCCATCATAAGTTCCAAGCAATGTAAACGGCTTATTCACGATCTTAGCGCTAATTTTGAGGATATTTCCTGTGATTGGAAGGTTCGTTCGCGGGAATTTACGGAAAAGCTGCAGTCAGGGGACGTATTCGAAGCAGCCGATGTTTTAAAGAAACTAACATTCCTCAGCAACGAAAAGAAACTCTCGTTTCGCGAGCAAACCCTGCTTGAAAAGGCGAAATTCCTGATAGTGTCTGAGATCGAATGCGCCGGACTCGTAGAATCTGATGAAATTGGAGTAAGAGTTTGTCGTCTGGTCGAATCGGCGTGTACCAAGCACCTGCGTACGCAACCGCGAGTTTTGTCGAATAGTGCTCACTGATTTGGCGACGAAGAGTCCGACAGCGCTTTCTCATAACTGGTCCGCACGACAGTCTTAATATTTCCTCGTACGTTGAAATCTCCCTCGATCTCGACTCGCAGCGGATCGCAAGCAGCGATAAAATCTTGAAGTATTACATTGACCACATGTTCATGAAATATTTTCACATGTCGGAACGAGTTAATATACAGTTTGAGACTTTTTAGCTCAATACAACGTTCGTTTGGCATATACTTGAGTCGTATCGCACCAAAATCGGGGAAATCCGAAAATGGACAGATCGCCGTAAATTCGGGAATGTCGAACTCGACCCAGATCTGATTTCCGACAAATTCGTAAGTGAAGGTGTCTAGTACGTACAGATCCATTTCCGCCCTCGGGGTTGGACGGATATGCATTGATTGCGATTCGACGGCGGTAGCCGCACTCTCATCCGACATTTTCGTATCTCCTTGCAGGTAACGTTTTGACTTCTTCCAGGTGGCGAATCCCATCGGTGTGCATTTCCTCAAGCAAGTTCAAGAAGATCCCGACCGTCGCGCGCGCGTCATCGCTAGCCCGATGGTGATTAACGAGAGGAATAGAATAGTATTCGGCGACCGTCTTCAACTTGTGATTCTGGATATGGGGCAAAAGCTTTCGCGACAACTGAACCGTACAAAGGCACGGGTTTGCCACCCGATAGTTTGTGTACACGCGGCCGATCTCGTAATTCAAAAAGCGCATATCGAAGTGTGAATTGTGCGCAACAAGGACCGAACTTCCAATAAAGTCTAACAGTCGGGAAGAGATCTCTACGAATTTGGGAGCTTCGGCAACCATTTCATCGCTGATGCCGGTCAACGACTTGATAAAAGGGGGTATTGGCGTTTCCGGGTTTACCAGCGTGTGAAACTCATCCAGCAACAAACCGCCTCGGACCTTGTACGCACCGATCTCAGTTATTCTGCACGGTGGAGATTTAGCTCCGGTCGTCTCCAGGTCAAATACCACGAACTCGGTTTCAGTCAATCGCCTGGCCCCGTACGGATCGCAGACAAGCTCAACCATTTCTTCAGTTAGCTTTAAACGAGAATCTCTTTCTACTAGGTCGGAAACCAGAAGCCTGGCCAGATTCGGTTCTGGCTTCTTTATCTTCATCACGTAATCCACCACGTTGACGGCCGAAACCCGTCCCCCGAACGAATGAAGCAATGCTATCGTATCGGTTATTAGTATTGAATCGGATATTAAGGTAGGATACGGTTTCATCTTGAGGTAATATTTTAACCTGAAATAGTGAAACCGCAACAGTCGAATTGGTAATTGCAGGATGAGCACGCGAGCAGAGAATATTGAGGTCGTTGAAGAATATATGAATTCTTTGAAGCGGCGAGACGTGCGATCCATGCCGTTTGCCGATGACCTGACTTTTGAGGACCCGATTGCTGGGAAAGGCACTGGTGCCGAGAACCGCAGAGCCTTCTTATCGGGGTTTCTTCTCGCCGTTCGTGACTTTCGCGTTCATCAATTCGTGTGCGAGGGCGAATATGTCGTGGCATACTGGGAGGTCGACTCTATCTGGGGCCCAATCGGGATACTTGAAAAGTTTCAGGTTCAGAATGGAAAGATCACGGACACGGTAGCTTACTTCGATCCTCGGTTGATAGTCGGTAGCTAGAAGCGATGAATTCTGACGAGGTCCTTGAAAAATTCACCGAATCGAACGCATTGCTCAACGGGCACTTCCTGTTATCGAGCGGTCTTCATAGTTCTAAATATCTGCAATGTGCCCTCGCCCTGCAAAATCCCTTGGACGCATCGCGGTTCGGACGGGCGATCGCGGAACAATTTGATGGCTTCGGGATCGAAACGGTAGCTTCACCGGCTTTAGGTGGGCTCGTGATCGGGCTTTCTGCGGCATCAGCATTGAATGTTCGATTCATATGGACAGAGCGGGAAAATGGAACGATGACGCTTCGTCGTGGTTTTTCGGTCAATAAAGGCGAGAAAATACTCGTCGTTGAGGACGTAATTACGACTGGCGGTTCCACCAAGGAGTGCATTCAAGCCTTGGAAAAGCTCGGGGCAAAGGTTATCGCTGCAGCGTCGATAATCGATCGGTCCGGCGGGACAGCTGATGTAGGCGTTCCTCGCATTTCTCTTGCAACGCTCGATGTTCCCGCATACGCGGCGGAGACGTGCCCGATGTGCCTTCGCGGCGAAACGGTCGTAAAACCGGGCAGCCGCGGGTGATCCGCCATCCGCGCCTTATAGATGAACTACAAACTCCTGATTCAATATGATGGCACCGATTTTCACGGCTGGCAGGTGCAGCAAAACGCTCGATCGATCCAGGGAGAGCTCGAGCGCGTTATCGGGGCGATTGCGGATTCGAATGTTAGCGTGATCGGGTCGGGTCGAACCGACGCCGGCGTCCATGCCGAAGGTCAGATCGCGAACGTGCATCTTTCCAAGAGTTTTGAGCCCAATAAGCTTCGAAATGCGATCAACGGCAATCTGTCGCGCGGCATACGTATCCTTGAAGTCACAATTGTGCCGGATGCTTTTCACGCCAGGTTTTCTGCGATGATGAAAACCTATGTATACAAGGTGGTCAATGCACAGGTGATATCTCCGTTTTGGCAGCGCTATGCTCACCACGAGACGCGAAAGCTCGATTTGGACCGGATGAATGAAGCTGCCGGCCTTTTTCTCGGCGAGCACGATTGGACGGCATTCTCTTCGGCACGAGCGGACGGTGAGAACCGGGTTCGGACGATCTCGAAGTTTTCCATCAGCTCGGCCTGGGACGACCGTGCGCGAGGTGCGATCGTTGAATTCCGTATCAGCGCAAAGGGTTTTTTGCGATACATGGTTCGGTCAATTGTGGGCACAATGATGGAAGTCGGGCGAAACGAAAAAGACTTTGATACAATTCAAACGGCAATTGAGGTAGGTGACCGAAGCCTTGCCGGCATCACAGCTCCGGCCAAGGGACTGACCCTCCTCGAGGTTCTTTATTGAATCTATCTATGGTGATCTATCACATCATATGCTCAGGAGCCCAAGATGCAGTTCCGGACGACGGGTATTATGAGACGGAGAGTCTCAGTACCGTGGGATTTATACATTGTAGCTACGAGCATCAACTGGAATCGGTTATTCAGCGCTATTACCCTGATGCCGCGGCCGTTCAAATTCTCGCGATCGACACTGAAAAACTGACTTCGCCGCTTGTCGAAGAACCATCGACAAACAACGAGATCTATCCGCACGTTTATGGGGCGATCGATCGGGACGCGATTGTTGGGATAGAGGTGCGCGTCCAATGATGCAGACGAATTTTACCGGTGTTATCGAATCCGGGTCACGGGAATCGGATCTCCTTTCGGCGATCGATCACGACAAAGTGCCGTGTCACATCGCCGTAATAATGGATGGAAACGGCCGGTGGGCGAAACGGCTTGGAAAGCCGCGGATCTTCGGCCATAGAGCAGGAGCCAATTCGGTCAGGGCGATCATTGATACCGCCGCTCGGCTTGAGATCAAAGCGGTTACACTTTACGCCTTTTCAACTGAGAACTGGAAACGCCCCAAGGCCGAGATCGCGGGACTGATGCAGATGCTGAAGCGCTATCTGCGCAGCGAGTTAGAAGAGGTTCATCAGCACAACATACGTTTTCAGGCGATTGGGGATCTCGAGGGACTGTCTGAGGATGTCCGGAAGGAGATAGCGACCGCGGTGGAGCGGACGGCCGGGAATACCGGTACCGTTATGAGCATAGCTCTAAATTACGGTGGACGTGCCGAGATCGCAGATGCGTGCCGTCGGGCCGCATCCTCAGCGATCGCGAGCGGACGCCGGATCGAGGATATTTCCGAAGAAGATATTGCCAGAAATCTTTATACGCGAGGGCTTCCTGAAGTTGATCTGTTGATTCGGACGAGCGGCGAGATGCGACTCTCAAATTTTCTGCTATGGCAATTGGCATACAGCGAGATCTACGTTACGCCGACGTTATTCCCCGATTTTCGGCGAGCTGAATTGTTTGAGGCGATATTGGAATTTCAGCGTCGCGAACGACGGTTCGGAGACATAAAAAGTAAAGACAAATGAACGACAATATACGCGCACTTTTCCCTGCCGCTAGTAACTATACGTACCTGAACAGCGCTGCTGTTTCACCGCTCCCGACGGTGTCGATCGACGCAATACGGAAACAACTTGAAGACGTATCAAATCACGGCGCGTTGAATTATTCGGATTGGGTTGAAACAAAGGACCGGGCGCGCAAGCGGGTCGCGGCAATGTTGAATGTGAAGAATGAGCAGATCGCGTTTACCCGCAATACGTCCGACGGGTTTGCTTCGATAGCCAATGGGCTCGAATGGCAGAAGGGCGACAACATTGTCAGTTTTGAACGAGAATTTCCGGCGAATTTTTACCCCTGGCGTCGAGTGCGTGATGAGTTTGGAGTTGAGTTGAAGCTGTGTGAGGAACTAGATGGCCGAATTGATCTTGACCAATTCGTCTCTTTGATCGATTCGAAAACAAAAGTAGTAACGATCAGTTCGGTCCAGTATGCTTCGGGTTTTCGATCAGATCTGGCCCGCATTGGTGAAGCAGCCAGGCGTGTTGACGCTCTCTTTTGCGTTGATATTATTCAGGGACTAGGCGCCGAAGGCTATGACCTGCCCGCCATGTTGGTGGACGCGGCCGCGGGAGCTAGCCACAAATGGTTATGCGCACCCGAAGGCTGCGGTATCCTCTATCTTTCTGATCGGGCAAGGGATCGGGTGAAACCGACGCTCACCGGCTGGATCAGTGTCGAGACTCCGTGGGATTTCGAGGATCGCGAGCAGCCGCTTAAGTCCACCGCTCTTGCATGGGAAAGCGGAACGGGCTGTTCGTCATTGTTCTATGGACTTGATGAGAGTTTGAGGCTGCTAAGTGAAACCGGACTGGACAAGATATCACCCCATCTTGAATCGTTAACGGACCAACTGTGCGAATCTATCCCGCAAGATACCTATGAGATCGTGAGTTCACGTGCCGAGGGCGAGAAGTCGCCGATCGTGTGTATACGGCACCGTGGCGACATTTCATCTAGCGATGCTGCACAGCACTTATTGAACGAAAAGATCGTTATTTCGCCGCGCGGCGACCGGATACGGATCGCGCCGCATTTCTACAATAACGCCGACGATATCGAAAGGCTGATCGCATGCTTGCCTTAAAGATGGTTCTAATCGCCAAGAAGTCCTTCGGGTAAGATATCAGGCGTGAGCCCGTCGAGGTTAAGCCGGATCATCCCGCCGGCGTCCGAAAATTCCCTGAACTCCGACCGCTGCTTTTCGCGAAACCGGAAGAACATAAACCCGGAAATAATACCCACAACGATGGATAACCCGAGTCCCGTCAATATCCAAAGCAGAGTCGAAAAGAATATTTGCGAAGTTGTCGTAATAAATGCTCGTTCAAGCCGCTTTAATAGCGTCGGATCTTCGCCGAGCCATTGCACCGTTTTTTCGTACTTCACTTGATCGATCAACGCGGCAGCAGCGGTTTCGTTGGAGATATCAAATACAAAAACGCTGTAATTGCCGACCCTGCGGTACAAGATCGGCGGATCCTGCGGCGTCACTGAAAGCCGCCCGACAAACTTAGTGTCAGCTTCGACGGAAACTTGCGGCGTGGGATACTCGATAATCAGCAGCCTGCCGGCAGCATACGGGGCGGTTACGGCTTCGATGCCTGGTCCGAATTCGACCAATTCAAATATGTTCCGTTCGCCAAGCGCTTTCCTTAGATCAGACAAACGCGTCGTAAACAGGGCTTTATCGCGAACCGACTCCCAATTAGGCAAATGCTTGATCAGAACAGGAACGCCGTCAACTTCGGATATTTCCTGGCTCTTAACATTCGGAGCCGCCTGCATCCCATATGACTGAACGGCGTTGAAGCACGTAAATCCAATCAAAATTAATGCTTTCGCGACATTCTTTCTATACATCTTTTAACGACTCCCGACGATTTTAGCGAGAACACCGAAAATCTTATCACCGACTTGGCATTTTTACTTATTGTGTATCGAAGTAATCCACACCAAATCGTGTAAAATTTGATTTATTCCCTACGTTTCGAAGCATTGAAACCAAACTTAGATGGTCGACGAATGCGTATGTATGCCCGACAAAATGCAACCTCTGCCTTGTTATTGCGTGATATAATGAGAATTCCGGGGCTTTGGCACGCCAGTTGATTATCAAGGTTGAGGGGGAATTAAAGTAAATGACCACAGAAACACTAAACTACCCGGCTTGGCAGAGCGAAACGGCCCAGAAAGGCTCCGAAGAGAATGCCGTAGCCGCATCGGTGGCTGAGGACGTCTCAGCAATGAGCGATTACGAGTTGACCCAATCCGCAGCGGGCGGCAATATGGTCGCCTTTGAGGAAGTCTACCAAAGGCACCACCGCAGGGTCTATTCGATTTGCCTCCGGATGCTGCAGAATGCTTACGAGGCCGAAGATCTGACGCAGGATGTATTTATACAGTTGTATCGCAAGGTGGGAAGCTTTAGAGGTGATTCGGCGTTTACGACATGGCTTCACCGACTAACGGTCAATCAAGTGCTAATGCACTTCCGTAAACGGACGGTAAAGTTCGAGAAGACGACCGAAGAGGGGGAAACTCCGGTGCAGATCGTTTCGGGTACTGAAAACCCGATGAAAATGCCGATCGTGGACAAGATCGCCCTTGAAAATGCGATCGGACAACTTCCGGCGGGCTACAAGAACGTCTTTGTTCTGCACGATGTCGAAGGCTTTGAACACGAGGAAGTGGCCAGAATTTTGGGATGCTCAGTTGGCACGTCAAAATCGCAGCTGCATAAAGCGCGGCTGAAACTGCGGAAGCTCCTCAAGAAAAAAGCCAATCCGCGTCTTGTCGGGGTGTAAGATTTCGTAAAATTTCACTTGAGTCTTTTGGGTGGGTGCTTCGCAGCACTCACCCTTTCTTGTTTCCCGCCATCGGATTAGCCCCTCAATTGCGGAACCAAACTATCGACGCTTGGTTCGTTTTTCCCTTTTTCGAGATTTCCCTGTATAATTCGTAAATTTGGTAAGGGGTTGGATCGGGCAACCTCGTTAAGTTGTATAGAATCTTAGAATACGTCTAAAATCCGACTTTGAAGGGGCGATATTTCGATGGTCAGCTGGCCATCGGCATTGTCTCCTATTGAGGCTTTCCGGGGTCTTTATTAATATTTTGCAATCATCAGGGAAATTCGGTTTTATGCATAATCTCCGCCTTTTCGGGCTTGTTTTACTTGGCCTTACTAGTTGGGCACTCCCTTCGATCGCCAATGCAAATGGCCCGATAGAAGAACGCTTGCCGGCGAACCAGCAGCAGGTCGTTGAAACCGTTGATATTCAGGGTAACCGACGACTTAGGGACGAGGACCTACTTTACTACATCAAGACTCGCGCGGGCGACATATACGACCCCGCGGCACTCGAACGTGATCTGAAAGAGCTTCTTTCGCTGAACTTCTTTGATAAAACCTATACCAAGGTCCTAACAGAACCGGGTGCGCGCGGCGGCGTAAATGTGATCTTCGAAGTCCGCGAGCTTCCGATCATACGTGACCTGCAGTTTGACGGCCTTAAGGCAGTACAGGAATCTGACGTGCTCAAGGCGTTTCGCGAGAAGCGCGCGGGCATTTCAAAAGAGGCAGTATACGATCCTGTGAAAGCAAGAGGTGCATCCCGTATCCTCAGAGAACTCCTGGCCGAGCGCGGCTATCCAAACGCGAAAATTGAAGTGAAAGAAGAAGAGGTCTCGGCCACTTCGATAGCGCTTACGTTTGTTATTGATCAAGGTAATCGGTCACGGATAGTGGAGATCGATTTTGAAGGCAACCAGGTTTTTAAGGACAGCGAACTTCGCGGAGCAATGCAGTACGTTAAGGAAACCGGGCTGATCTCAAGATTCCAGGGACAGGACATACTGCACCTTGAAAAGCTTCAGGCCGACCTGCAGAGAAACGTTCGCTCGTACATGTTCTCAAAGGGCTACTTCCAGGCCCGAATCGGTGAGCCCGTTATCGAAGGACTTGGTTACAAGCGCACGGGCCCGCTGCCGATCATCGATCAATTGCCTTTGCCTCTGCTAACTTCAAAAGACGACACGCTCAAAATAATCGTTCCGGTCACCGAGGGACGGGTTTTTCGAGTCGGCGAACTGAAAGTAGAGGGCAACTCCATCTTCTCCGAACAGCAGATTCTGGCGGCAGTTGGTCTCAAAAAAGGCGAGATAGCGGACGGAAAACGTCTGCAGGATGCGGTGTACGACGATCTTAAGAAGGTTTACGGCGGTCAGGGGTTCGTTAATTATAACGCGGAATTTGAGCCCGACTTCAAGGATAATCCGACGAACCCTAACGAAGGGATAGTTGATATTACGATCACGATCGAAGAAGGCAAGCAGTTTACACTTCGCCGGCTGGAATTCACAGGCAACACGTTTACGCGGGACCGTGTATTACGGCGGGAATTCCTTTTGAATGAAGGTGACATCTACAACCAGAATTATCTTGAGATCTCGGTCGCTCGCCTCAATCAGACACAGTATTTCGACCCGATCGACAAGGATCAAGACGTTGAGACACGGACGGATGAAGAGGAAGGTGATGTTGACCTTATTGTAAAGGTAAAAGAAAAAGGCCGTCAGCAGATATCGTTCAACGGGGGGATCTCGGGAATCGGCGGATCGTTTTTTGGCCTCGAATATTCGACAAACAACCTGGCTGGGCGGGGCGAGATCCTCTCTTTTGCGCTGGGAGCGGGTAACCGCCAGCAGAGCCTGCAGTTTACGTACCAAGAGCCGTATTTTAAGGACCGGCCAATATCAGTCGGATTCTCTTTGTTCGCTAGCAGATACAAATTTATCGGCGAAGGCTCATTCCTAACGCAGAACACGGATCTGATCGGCGATATTCTTGATCCGATCGGGCAGTTGAATATCGACGAGGACAACCTCTTTACACAGAGCACTTATGGTGCAACATTGTTCGCAACGGCCCCTCTTTCGGAGATATTCTTCAAGAAAAGAAGATTTACACAGTTTTCGCGTATCGGTCTGACTTATCAGTTCTCGGCGACCAGCATTACTGATCCCCCGGTAAATCTGACCGGAGACCCGTCGCAGCTGATCCCGGTGATCTACGCTCAGCCGAACATATTAACTAGCAGGATCAGCGGTTCGTTCGTTTATGACACCCGCCAACCGGCAGCAAACGGCATAGACACAAGGAGCGGCAGTCAATTGGCGCTAACGGTTGGTTTTGCGGGACTAGGTGGCGACGTTCGTACTTATCAGCCAAACTTGTCGTATTCGCGATTTATCCCAATTCGCCGGAAAAACTCTCAAAATCCGGAAGTATTCGCGTTTAGGGTGCTTGCAGGAACGATCGGCAGCTGGGCGATAACCGATAAGATCAAGAACGCGAATTCGATCGCATTTGTCGGCGGGGTCCCGGTCTATGAACGATATTTTCTGGGTTCTGAAAACGACATCCGCGGATATAACAATCGTGCAATTGCTCCGATCTCGCCATTTGATACCTATGTAACGTCACGTAACGTCGCCGTTGCAACGAATCGAACCGGGGAACCGAGCGCGATCACCGGTTTGGATGCAAGAACGCTTGCTGAACTCGCTGCCATTGGCACGTTCACTGGCTCCGAAGGCTCCAATCCAGCATTGTTGAATACGACATTTCGCTATATCGGCGGCGACACTCAGCTGCTCGGAAATTTTGAATACCGAGTTCCGATCTTCGGGCCGGCGTCGCTTGCGATATTCGCCGATATTGGCTCGGTTTTTAATCTTAGAAAGTCCGGTACCCAAACTATAAATTCCGAGTTCCTCAGTGACGAGTCGTTTCTAGGCGGCGGTACCATGACCGCTCTGGCTCTAAGAAACGCACCATCGCTCGAACCAAGCTTTGCCAGCCTGCTCTACTACCGGAACCGCGTGCTGACGAGAACGGATTTCATTAATGAGTTTTGCCGCGGCAATCGATTCGGATGCCCGACCGCCCTTTCGCCTCAAATCCAGCAGCTGTTTCTACGAGGCGAGGCACAGAAAAACTCACTTTTGCGGGTGGACGATGCCGCATTTAACAAGATCGGGGACTTCCGGTCCAGCGTTGGCGTTGAACTTCGCGTACAGGTGCCAATAGTCAATGTGCCGTTTAGGCTGATCTATTACTATAATCCGCGGGCCCGGTTTGGGTTTACCGAAGAGCTTCCGGGTATCTTTCTTCCGGGTAAACGAAACGGATTCAGGTTTACAGTAGGTAGGACGTTTTAAGGGATTTCGGCCCGTGACGCTGAGTCGGCAGTGAAATTGACATCGAAAAGTTGATGGAATACTATTGCTGTTCTTTATTTTTTCGATTAGCAAGCAACATTATCGGGAGAATTTGGTTCAAAGGTTATAGTCAAAATTTTCAAGCAGGATCCTTTTTAAGATTGAGGAGCATTACAAACACATGAAGAGATTTAATATGGTTGCCGTTAGCTTTATTTTTACGGCTATATTTGCGGGCGCGGCGATGGGCCAGGCCACTACGAAGATCGGCTGGCTTGATACGGGTGCATTCGCGAATGAGAAGGGAGGAATCACCAAGTATATCAATGCGTATAAGGCACTTGGGGCCGAAGTGAAACCGAAAGAGACCGAACTCGTTACCATTCAAACAAAGATCAAGACGATTGCGGATGACATAACAAAAATGCAGGCGGCAAAGGGCGTCCCATTCGACGCGAAGACTGCAACTTCCAAGCAGGAAGAGGGTCAGCGTCTGCAGCGCGAGTTCGAATTCAAGAAAAAGGAATACGACGCATTCGTGGAACGACGCGGAGCAGACGTGATCGGTCCGATCCAGGCTGATATAAGCCGTGCGATCCAGGAGTTTGCGAAACAAAAGGGATATGTTGCGATCCTCGATATCGACAAGCTCGCGAACGCAGGCGCAATACTCGCTCTCGATACGGCTGCGAACATTACCGCGGAGTTTATAACCTTTTACAATGCACGCCCCGCCGGTTCGGCGACGGCGGCTACGCCCAAATAGAAGCGATCTTTAGGTCAAGAATCAGGTCAGTAGTCGGTTGAAGTTTACTTTATGCTGGCTTCTGACCTTTGACTTTTTTACACTAGTGCAAATGACCATCCTAGATACGCAAGCCATTCAGGCGATCCTGCCGCACCGTTATCCTTTTCTGCTCGTCGACAAGATAATCGAACTCGAGCCCAGGTCGCGGATCGTTGGAATAAAGCAAGTTACCGCGAACGAGCACTATTTCGAGGGTCATTTTCCGGGTGCCCCGGTAATGCCGGGCGTGCTCCAGATCGAAGCACTCGCACAGGTCGGCGCAATATTGGCGTTACGCGAGTTTGAAGACCGGGGAAGTAAGATACCATTTTTCAGTGGGATCGAACATTGTCGGTTTCGCCGTCCGGTTGTTCCGGGAGACACGTTGATGCTGGAGGTTACCGCGATCCGGATCGGAAGCAAGGTTCAGAAAATGCGTGGTGTCGCCTCGGTAGACGGGAGTGTTACCTCGGAGGCTGAAATAATGTGCATCATCGCCGACCTCCCGCAAAAAACATAATTATGGAATCGATCAGATTGAATTCGACGGAAGCATTTCTGTACGTGATCTTGATAAACGCGGTGATCGGCGTGATCATCGGGCTTGTCCCATTGATCGCTGGAATCGTAAAAGGCCAAGCGAAAAAAGGCATTACGGGCCTGATCGCTTCCACCATCGGAGGCGCGATCCTGGGTATCGTCCTCTCGATTCCCGCAGCCGGATACTTTACTTGGCAGATCTTCAAATCTGCCGGCACAGACGTCGGGTCGGACTCTCGCCTATAAATTAAGATGGCTACTTTCATTCACGAAAGTTCGATCATCAGTACCGGTGCAGAGATCGGGGCTGATTGTCATATTGGGCCCTATTGCGTTGTCGGCGAAGGCGTTCGGCTTGGCAATGGCGTTCGGCTGGAATCGCACGTTGTGGTCGACGGGAGAACTTCGGTCGGTGATGAAACCCGCATTTTCCCGTTCGCGTCCATCGGACTCGCTCCGCAGGATCTAAAATACGCCGGCGAGCCTACGGTGACCGAAATTGGCTGTCAAAATGTGATCCGCGAATTCGTAACGATACATCGCGGCACCGCTGGCGGCGGCGGATCGACGAAGATTGGCAACAGCAACCTTTTAATGGCACAGGCCCACATTGCGCATGATTGTCAGGTAGGAAACGACGTGATATTGGCAAATGCGGCGACGCTTGCAGGCCACGTCGAGGTTGCGGACAAGGTGAATATCGGCGCTTATTCGGGCGTTCACCAGTTTTGCAGGCTTGGGCCGGAAGCCTTTATCGGTGGATATTCGGTGGTGGTCAAGGACGCGATGCCTTTCGCTGTGATCCAGGGGAATCACGCAAAATGCTATGGTCTCAACCGCGTTGGTATGAGACGCCGGGGCTACTCTAAAGGTACAATTGAAAAGCTGAATCATGCCTTTCATCTTCTGCTTTCTTCAAAAATGAATACGTCGCAGGCGGTAGAAAAGATCAAGGGTGAGATCGCTGGCTGCGCTGAGGTTGATCTTCTGACGGAGTTTATCGAAAGTTCAAAACGCGGAGTGGTAAAATGATCAGATCCGATGATGTTTTGGCCGATTTCGGCAAGCGCGCCCAACGCTGCTACGGATGTTTTATCGCGTACCATTTGAAGGATATGTACCTCGGTGAAGACGTTACGTTCTTTTGTGAGCACTGCAAAAATGACGAAATGTTTCATTTTGACGATTTTGCCAGGCTGCTCGACCCATCAAAACTGCGGGAAGGTGAAAAAGATCATCATCATTGATGAAAAAGGTAATTCTCAAGATCGAGGATCAGATTGAGAGCAAGATCGTTGAGCTCGAACATGAACTTACGATCGGCCGAACCGATGCTTCAGATCTGATTCTGAACGACACAGGGCTATCCCGGAAAAACACCACAATATTTCGAGATGGAGACGAAGTTTTCGCCGTTGACGAGCATTCGCTGAACGGTACCCACCTCAACGGCCGACGCTTAGAAGGCCCACCCGCCGCACTACATGATGGCGACGAGATCCGGATCGGGATCGAAACCGTGATAACGATCGCGTTCGAGACCGATAATACGCTTACTCGGCCGCATTACGCAGATGACGTTCCGGTCCCAACTTCACCCGTCGACAAAACACAAGATCGGTTACCTGATGGACAGCAGGAAGATCGAGACTCCGGTCCTCCGATATTACTGATCGCGGCCGCTGCGTTGACAATCGTGATCATTCTCGGCGGGCTTCTGGCGTACGTTATTATTTCGCGCTATGAACCAAGTACGAATGAAAAAAACGGTTCTGTCGGACCGTCGAAGAATCCAACAGCGCGAATACCTGTTCGTGTGATCGATCCGCTCGGCGGCGAGGACGAAGACGATATTAACGATCTTATCGCCTCCTGGGAAACCGCCGAGACAGAGATCGATGCATCAACCGTGGCAGACATCAGCGTCAGCATAGCCGAAGCGCCATCTGCAGATGTGGAACTTAACGTGACTGCGTCGTTTTTCGCCGACAAGCAGAGAAAGGCATTGGAGCCGCGGCAGCGTGAAAGCGGTATAAAGCCGGGCGGATTGTCGGTTCCAAGAGAACTCTTCGGTGACGGAGTGATCAAGCAAAAGCGAAAACTAAGTGAAATGAAGGCGACAGGGTATTCTCAGCCGCTCGACTTCGCCGACCTCGCCGAAAAGCGCCTTTCGCGCGAATTGATCGAAATGCCTATGGCAAAGGACAGCTATTACCTTGATGTCGGAGGAAGCGCGAGCGATGGTCCATTCACCACATTCAGCTTTTTTGCAGAGGAGCAGGAAATATCGCCGGGAACTCCTAAATACAAGACCCTGCTTACGTTATCAGAGAACTTTGGGGGGCAGAGGTATGACCTAGGCAACTCTACCCACCGAAAACAGATGCGTATTCGGCTACTTAGAATGTTCAATCAACAGGCGCGCCCGATCCTGCTTGAGCTCGCCGGCGCTTATCTCCAGAAGTTCGGGCGTCCGCTTCGAGTTACGTCGTTGACGCGTTCAATGGATTACCAGATCTTACTCAACAAAGGCAATACGAACTCGTTCAAGGTCCGCGATGCAAACGCTCTGCCGCCCCACACATCCGGGTGCGCTTTTGACCTCGCGCGCAAACATATGACTGCTGACGAGCAGAATTTTGTGATGCAAAAGCTCGCCGAAATGGAACGTGCCAAGAAACTCGATGCCCTGATCGAGTACGGTGCGAACGCATGCTTCCACGTTTTTATTTACAATGACGGCCGACCCCCGAAAATGTAGATATAACCAATAAAACTTGTTTAGAATAGTGTGATGCCAGAAAAACACAACTTCTCCGGGTTGGCGAAACGATTGAGCCGCCTGCCGGCGGACAAACGGCGCGTGGCGCTGGAGATGAGTGCTGCTCTGGCGGGAGTCTCGCTGCGTGTCAGCCGTGAATTCGTTGATGCCATTCCAAGGGCCGCTAAAATTCTATCTGCTGACGATATTCGAAGTTGGGCCGAGATGGGTAGGAAGATCGCGATGGGTAACGCGGAAATGGGAGTAGGGTTTTTTAGCAAGGGCGTCGATGGACTAGACAACGTGCCCCCGACTGCCCGGAAACACGTTTTCGAGATTTGCACGAGACAGCTCATACTGTCGAGTTCCATTGCGCTTGAGTCGTTCAACCTCATCCCCGAGATCGCTTTACTCGTTGACGACGACGATCTTTTCGGACAGATCTTGAAGGTAGCAGCCGATATTGCCGGACGATCTGCCAAGCACAGCAATGATTTTTTGAAGGTCACTCCAGCGGTCGCGGCCGTCATAAAAGGGTTTGGCGAAGATAATGAAAAAGTTAAAACGAGCATTGTCGAGCTCGCGGGAATATTCGCGAATCGAACCGGCGGAATGGCGGCTGACCTTTGGTCGATGCTGCCTGGATCGCTTCACGGTCTGGCGTCGGAAAATGCAGTCCAGCTGCTAGATAAAGCGGGAGAATTTCTGGAGTTCGGCGGGAGCGTTACTCTTCAATTTATTTCAGCCGGAGGTGCCGTACATCGAGCGTCATCTGGATCCTTCGAAGATTGGTGCCGCGTTGCTAGGGTGATCGCTCGTCAAGGTAACGCCGTTCTGATCTCATTTCTGCGGGCGACGCCGAAGTTCTGCGTGCGTATGGAAGCGCTGCGTTTGCCGCTCGATCGTCAGGAAGCGATCCGGCGGATCCTGCACCTTATGGAAGAGATC
>JBAUGL010000020.1:0-3525 GCA_049679665.1 Pyrinomonadaceae bacterium
CTACAACGCTGCGGACCAAAATTGCATAATCGACGAGTTCATTACCATCCAGATCCGCACGTAAGTAGTACGGATTAAAGAGGGGTTCGATTTCAATCGAATCGGGAGCTTTAGCCCTTGAAACACAACCTTCGATCACCTGCGGAACCCAAACTTCGTCAACTTCAGCTTTATCACCTAAATTATTTGCATTAAAGATTGTTTGATGCGTGCTGGAATTATCAGAACTGACTATTGTTCTCTCACAAGAAAAAATAAACAGACCGACAAAGAATGCTAAAAATCCATTCATCTTCATAATCCTCCTCCGTTTTTCCGCTACCAAGGCACTGTGTCAATACGACCCCTCCCAAAATGAATATGATTCTTGTGTACTCTTTGAGCGCGCTCTCCCCCAATCAATCCAAATCTAGATTGTTTACCGGTATATATTGAGCTGAATCCCGCGGAATCAAATAGTCTGATCAAGGCTTGTGTTCGCCCTACGTCCGCACTTAAATAGGCACCAGTCCCTGTGAGAGCCTGCCCATTCGTACCCATGTATCGAACGTCTACTGCGTTCCCCCGTCGTGGGTTTGGTGACACTTTTTCCCGCTAGAATAAACGCATCCATTACCCGTTGCTTCAGCTCCAGCAGTTAATTCCAATTTTCCGTCATTCTGATAGTGATCGCCATATATTCGAGCGACGTTAAAGAACGCTATCGCGGCCAACGGAGAAAGATATTCTTCCGGAATCGTTTGACCCTTTGCCACTAAAAAGTTGGCGTTATGATGGTTGGCGACTTCGTTGAGATCGATGACGCCATTTTTGTTGGCATTAATAACGGTAACGTCACGTGCTCCATTTGATCCCAAGACGGTCACGCCGTTGTCTTTATTAACGCCAGCTATGGCTGTGAAGCATGTTCCACCTTCTGGACATTGGTCGACCCATAGCCAAGTATCCTGTCCGGTATTCACCCACCCCTTACCTGATGTCGTTTGTTGAGTTGTGTGAGACGCTTCGTGTCCAGTTGCAATTCCCAGTTCAGTAGGCTCGGCGAATCCTCCTATTTCGTCGTCCGATGTCTGACATACGCTGCACCAGGAGGCCCCTCTGCCGCCATTTGCGCTACCCGAATTTACCGGGAGTAATCCGAGAGGATCTGTGAACTTATACGGTGAATTCAGAACGTAGGCGTAACGATTGAACGTCTGCGGGTTTCGTATACTTGCACTGGCCGTCAGGGGATCGACGCTCGTATATCTTCCATGAGTCGAGCTGTAGTATCTCGCCTGTGCGAAGTCTAAACCGGACTCTTCGTCGTTCTCATAACCGGTGTAGCCTTTCCGAAGCTCGCCGCCGGTGTAGCCGAGACTGCTTGTACGCTGTGAACTAAAGCTCTCCTCGCCAAACGCCGAGTAGTCCTTTCGCCCAGTCACGAGTCCGTCCTCATTCGTAGTCACCCGAGGGCTCCCCAAATGATCGTTTGTCAAATAGCTCACCCGCTGCGTCTGAGCCAGCGCCGTCGAATACTCCGCAACAAGCTGTCCGCCACCAATTATAAACAAAAACCGTCGTCTCCGTGTTGGATACCTTCTTTACTCTTTTTCCTTCGCCATCGTATAGATACTCGCCGATGGTGTTGTTAAGATTGTCCTTTACTTCCGTCTGGTGGTTCTCTGCGTCGTAAATAAAATGCCGACCTTCAGCGTCTTGCGTTACATTGCCGGTTGCATCAAACCCGTAACCGATGGAAGAAATCCGGTTGTTGCTTGCCGAGACGGTTGGATTGCAGACGGCTTCTGTGCAGCTTCCGAGTGTCTTCGTATTTGCCGCATCAAACTTCCGGCTTGCGGATTTGATTTGCAACGCCCGTTGCGCGAATGGTCTCATACTAACAATCGACTCCCACACACCTCCGAGTAATAACTAATCTTAACTCCCGGCATTTCCGCTCGCAATTCCTGAACAAAAAACCGGACAACTCTATCGAACATTTGTACCTCCTCCTGAATCATTCTCATTTTACCAACCTTCTAAAATCAGAAACATGATTCGAAGCTATTGACTTATTTTCGTCTCAGCTCTCACAAATCCCCAAAATTCAAGCTTTACAAGTTGTTCTTCATTGATAAATACCTGCTCTGCAATTTCATAACCGTCTGGAAAGTCTGCGATTATTTCTCCACCAATGCAACTTATTCTATCCGTTTCGGATTCCGTGGCTTGTTCATTAAAATAGGCCCAAAGCGAAATTCTTGAATCGGTAATACCAGCAGTAACCGCGATTAAATTCTGAGTCACTTCACCTAGCATCGCCCTTTGTAAAGAGAGTCTTAGCAAGACAGATGTATCCATATAATTAAGGTTGCGCCGGAACAATATGTATTCCAGATTTACTGTAAATAATGATTCCTTTTGATGTTGGAATAGATTGACCGTTTTGATTAACAAAATTGCCAATTACTGAGCCAAAATCAATCCTCTCTTTTGCACCCGCTTGACCGACTGGGACATTTCCTACTTGCTGCCCCGTCCCAGCTCTACCTGCCAATTGTTGAGGATTAGCGGTCAACACACTCCTTCCTGGAATAAAGTTATTGCTACCAATAATGTGCTTTCCTTGCTTTCCCATGTCTATCTTCGGAGCACCTGATATAGGCAAAATCTTCGTTGGGGTCGTAATATTGGACGACTTGAATAGTCCGGTCAAACCCCGAAATAGTTTTCCGATTCCGTGACCCGCCAGAGCAAATATGTTATTCCAAATAAAGGATGCCCGTCGTTCCGTGTGCTGCTGGATTGCCTGATCGTTGGTCAAAGTATTGGGTCCATTTTCATGCTTGATCGAACCGCCTTCGTCAATGACGCCCGAATCAGCAGTCCCAATATAAACAAACTCTTCGCCACTCGCCGGATCAATATAACGAGTGCTTCCATCCTCGGCGATATAGCATTCTGCAAAAACAGGGCAACCGGAACCCCAGGAGGCAAACGAGGCATCCCGTCCCCGGATCGATGACCCATCGACCGTTGGGCCGGAGTTTGGGCAACTGCCGCCGCATGCTCCGGTTGTGACTGGGATCAGTCCGAGGGGGTCGGTGAACTTGTATGGGCTGTTGAGGACGTAGCTGTATCTGTTGAATGTCTGTGGGTTACGGATCGACGCACTGGCCGTCAAGGGATCAACCGATGTGTATCGGCCATGAGTCGAGCTGTAGTATCTCGCCTGTGCAAAGTCGAGTCCGGATTCTGAGTCTTTTTCGTAGCCGGTGTAGCCTTTCCGAAGCTCGCCGCCTCCGGTATAACCGAGACTGCTTGTACGCTGGGCTGTAAAACTCTCCTCGCCAAACGCCGAGTAGTCCTTTCGCCCAGTCACGAGTCCATCCTCATTCGTTGTCACACGAGGGCTCCCCAAATGATCGTTTGTCAAATAGCTCACCTGCTGCGTCTGAGCCAGCGCCGTCGAATACTCCGCAACAAGCTGACCGCTTGCATTATAGACGAAAATGGTTGTTTCCGTGTTGGATATCTTCTTGA
>JBAUGL010000021.1:0-29246 GCA_049679665.1 Pyrinomonadaceae bacterium
GTCCGGGCTTTACCCCAAAGAAGAATCGCGGAGCTTTCATCGGGGAGACTATCCAATATTTCAGTGCCGGATCCGCCCGGTTTTGATACGAATCGGACACGGACACTATTTGCCTCCAATTTACGCGATACCAGTAAGTGCTCGTCCTTTACCGTCAAGTCACTGGTTATTAATAACGACTGGAGTTCTTCAAGACTGGATCGATCTCTCGGCGCACGGTTTAAGTCCTTTTGGGCGCGAATCGACGTTCCCGTTAGTGCAGCTAGGAAAGCTAATCCAGATATGAATAATATAAGGGCCATACCGATGAAGATCGCTCTCGAGTGCTTGTTCATACGAATCAAATTTCCGAGCTATATTCTCTCTTCTTGACGTCTTTGGAGAAAAAAACCGATCCCAGATATTAAAGCATACGGTATTCCAAACCAAAAACTTTTTTATTTGAAATTTTTTTTTACTTATTTTCATCGATCTTTTTGTCGCTCGCATCAATAGGTCGGCCACCTTCCTGCTTTGTAAACACTGACGCAAAAACACTTGCCCTATTTTCCACATTTTTATCCACAGGCACCACAAAATGTTATCCACAGGATTTCCACAGAGTGCCGATAGAATAAGGGCGAAAGTGAAGTGTTTTGTACTTGACATTGAATTTTTTGAGTGTAATATAGCTTACACAGTCGAGATTGCTTACGGGTATTTTGACCGGCACCGGAAGGTGGAACGACGGCGGTGACGCATAGTTCGGAGGCAGTATGGAGCGGAATGCCGCTGCCAAAACGTCCAGAGCCGAAGCCGAAAGGCTTGCTAGAAAGGGTCGCAAGACTTTTTCGAGTTACTCGGATAAAAACGAGTAACGCCCCTTGGAAATGATCAGCCAAATGGTGCTACGCCGCTCACGTCGAAAGACGAGAGCCTCGTTGCCGGGCACGTAACCGGCGGTGGAGGAAAAGCCACCACAACAAAAACCTATTGGCACCGCGCGTAATAGCGCAACAGATTGCTTATTTATTTAATCGAACTGGGTGTTGACCGGAGAAGGCTCCCCGCAGAGGTTCTTCGGAATACAAAATCGGTGGTTCGAACGTGTACATGCTAGAGCCACCAAACCCCTTCACGAATGCTTCGGCGTTTGGACAAGGACATCGAAAGCGTCGCTTTACTTTTGTTAGAGCGACGCTTTCGTGTATTTATTCATCGGAAAACGGTTGACGACCGACCCGACAAATTTGAGCTAGCGGGAAACCCCGATTTTGTCTCTCATAGCTAAACCTTTAGAATAGAATGCAATGTTTATAGACCGCGCTAAAATAAAGGTGAAAGCCGGGGACGGTGGGAACGGAGTTACCGCTTTTCGACGCGAAAAATTTATTCCGCGCGGCGGACCATCAGGTGGTGACGGCGGCGTCGGCGGCGATGTTTGGATCATCTCCGATGAAGGGATAAATACGCTGCTGCATCTACGATACAATCCGGAACATAAAGCAGAAAGAGGCAGGCATGGTGAAGGATCCAACAGATTCGGCAAGGATGGTCAAGACATTACCATAAAAGTGCCGGTAGGGACCCAGATATTCAATGCGGAGACGGAAGAGTTGTTATACGACTTCACCGAGCCCGGTCAGCGTTTTCGTGCCGCAAAAGGAGGAAAGGGCGGTTGGGGCAATTCCCATTTCGCGACGCCAACTCGACGGGCTCCTCGATTTCACTACACGGGCCGGCCGGGCCAGGAAAAAGAACTTCAACTCGAATTAAAACTGATCGCGGACGTGGGTCTCGTCGGATTTCCTAACGCAGGAAAATCGACTCTTATAAGTGTGATCTCGGCCGCTAAACCAAAGATCGCCGATTACCCCTTCACAACGCTTGAGCCAAATCTCGGCGTTGTCGATCTGGGCGATTTCCGTACGTTCGTGGTCGCTGATATTCCCGGCCTGATCGAAGGCGCGTCCGAAGGGGCCGGCCTCGGAGATCGATTTTTGAGGCATGTCGAGCGTACTAAACTGATCTTGCATCTTGTGGACGTTTCATCATTATCGGGCCGCGATCCCGTCGAGGATTACAATATTATCAACCGTGAGCTTGGTAATTATAATGAAGCGCTTGCGGCGAGGCCGCAGATAGTCGTCGCGACGAAACTCGACGCCCTTGACGAGCCGGAACGACTCGAAGCCCTTAAGAAAAAGGCCGATGAGGACGGAAAGCAGTTCCTCCAGATCTCCTCGGTTGCAAATCGAGGTTTAAAGGAACTTGTATCCGCGGTATCACGAGTGTTGGATGAATTAAGGGCCGCGGACCGCGAGCTCGACGTTCAAAATGCCGTGACGACTGGATCGCTGGTTTGATGCAACTTCGACGTAATGTCTAAAATCGCTTTTTATGGCGGGTCATTCGATCCGGTGCACCGCGGGCACATTGCGATCGCCTCGAAATTGACCGAGATCTTCGGGTTGGATGCGTTTGTATTCGTACCTGCATTTCATGCTCCGCACAAGCGACGCACAAAGCCCACACCTGGGTTTCACCGCTATGCGATGCTTTGCCTGGCGACAAATGATGAAACTGCAATACGGGTTTCAAGCATTGAACTTGACGCCCCAGAACGACCGTATACCATCGAAACGCTTAGCCAACTGAAAACGGAATTGCCCGATGACGAGGTATTTTTCGTGATGGGCGCCGATTCCTGGGCTGAGATTACGACGTGGTACGAGTGGAGACAAATCCTCTCCGTTACACATCACATCGTGGTATCCAGACCCGGCTACGAGATGGGTATCGATCACGTGACCGACGATATTCGCGAACGGATCGTCGACTTGCGGAACCGAACCGCGACGAAATTGCCTGAAGCCGGAACCGAATCGCGGATATTTTTTACGGATTCGGTAACCATTGATATTTCGTCGACTTCAATTCGGGATATGATCCGAGAAAATGACGCACACTGGCAGCAAGATGTGCCGGCGCTGGTTGCAAAATACATCAAAAAATATCAGATTTATTACAATGGAAGAAATTCAGGAAAAGTCACTCATGCATAAGGCGGTCAGTATAGAGCTTGCGGATTCTCGGATACCCTATTCCGAACTTGATCCCGAGCTACAGCTTGCGATTACTTGCGCAGAAGACAAGAAGGCTGAGAATATTGTAGTTCTTGACCTCCGTGAGATCGCGAGTTTTGCGGAGTTCTTCGTGATCGCAAGCGGAACAAACCAAAGACAGGTCCAGGCCATCTGTGACGAGATCAGCGAGCAGTTGAAAAAACAGACGAACGTAAAACCCGTAAGGATCGAAGGTTATAGCTCAGGCGAATGGGTCCTGCTCGATTATGGCGATTTTTTGATTCACGTCTTTGACACGAATGCTCGGGAATTTTACGATCTTGAACGTTTATGGAGGGATGCTAGACGCGTCGAACTTAACGGATAGCTCTGCCGCCCTCAACTATGAAATTTCGCTTTATCTGGATAGGAAAGACTCGGGATCAAAATTGGCGGACGCTTCAGGAACATTATCTGAAGCGTCTTTCCCATTTTGTGAAGTGCGAGGTAAGCGAGATAAGGGATTCGGCGCCGAACGATGGCTTACGATCCGAAGGCAACCGAATCTTGCAATTATTGAATCAAAGCAGTTTCGCCTGTTTGTTAGATGTTGCAGGGGAACAGGTTTCATCTCACGATATTGCCCGGGAAATCGAAAAATGGCAGAATCGTGGGCTGAAAGAGGTAGCCTTTATTATCGGCGGAGCAAACGGTGTGTCCGCTGAGGTTGCCGAAAGAGCGAACATTAGGTTATCCTTGTCGTTTCTCACTTTTACCCACGAGATGGCCCGCGTGGTAATGTTGGAGCAATTGTACAGGGCACACACAATTATTAAAGGTTTTCCGTACCAGAAATGAGTAAATCGAACATGAAAGAAGTTAGGGCAAGACTGGTTGAAGAACGGGACTTGCTGATTGATAAATTGAAAGGTAATGATCTATCGATAGACGATTCGGAAACACCCGATCCGGTCGATCTTGCGGTAAGGAACTATTCCAAGAACGTGATGCTTGCCGTTTCGGAAAATGAGAGCAAGCAGCTCACTCTTGTGGACGAAGCTCTCCTGCGCGTTGATGACAATGAGTATGGCCTTTGTCAGAACTGTGAAAAGGAGATCAACCAAAAGAGGCTGGCCGCGATCCCCTGGGCAAGGTACTGTTTGACATGTCAGGAGCTTGGTGAGCGCGGAATGCTCGACGACGAATAGTGTTTGTGCCGAACGGGTTAAAATATATAGCTCATCCGTCGTCTTTTCACCTCCTAACCTCAACAAATGCTTAACGGAATTCGTGACGCATTACTTGCCGTCGCCTATCCTCAGGCCTGCCATATCTGTCAAAACCTGGTTGAGAAAGCGTCAGATGGCATTGCTTGTTCCGATTGCTGGACAAGCGCCGTGATGATCGCGGACGGCGAACTCTGCTTCAAATGTGGATTACCAATTGATGGCCACCATCATCGCGGGCCGGTTTCCTGCGGAATGTGCACGAACCATAAGTACGACATTGCACGGTCGGCCGGTGTTTACGAGGGTGCGATCGCGGCCTCAATATTGAATCTAAAGCGGTTCCCCTATATTTCACGTACCGCAGGGGAAATCTTCACCGCAACCTATGATCGCCTTTCGATCGACGGAATTTCCCTGATCATACCTGTCCCGCTGTCGCAAAAACGAAGACTTGAGCGAGGATTCAACCAAGCTGATATCCTTGCCAGGCTCCTCGGCGATCATTCGGGAATTTCCATAAACCGCACAGCGCTAGCAAGGGTGATCGATACACCGCTACATCGCGTCGCCATGGACAGAAAGGCACGTGAAGTCTCTGTGCAAAACGCATTTAAGGTGCTTCAGCCCAGGTCGGTCGAAAAACAGTCAATACTTCTAGTCGATGATGTTTTCACATCCGGGGCGACCGCTTCGAATTGTGGGTTGGCTCTTCGAAAAGCGGGCGCTGCCAGCATCAACGTTCTGACATTGGCGAGAGCACTGAGATAGATCGCTTTCAACGGCCGTCGAATCGAGGAGCAGGCAAGTCGCCAGCGGATCCGAGTTGACGAACGTTAACCGAACCGTCCGAACTCTGAAGAACATACCACAGCCCTTGTGACGGCCGCCAAACTGCAATATCATCTTCTCCGTCGCCGTCATAATCGCCCGCAACCGGAAAGTCGCCGGCAATACCAAATTGGGTAACGCGGAAACTCCCGTCCGAACTAACCAGAACAAACCAGACGCCGGTCGAAGGCCTGAAAACTGCAATATCCGTCTTCCCATCTCCGTCAAAATCACTCTGAGTCGGTATATCCTCGGATAATCCAAACCTTGCACCCGTGAACGAACCGTCCGCGCTGTTCAAACGGTACCAGGTGCCTTCGGACGGCCGATACACGGCGACATCATATTTGCCGTCACCGTCGAAATCACCTGGAGTGGGTTTGTCCCCGTTTAAGCCAAACTGCAGGATGTTCACGCCTCCATCGGACGATCGAAGGATGTACCAAACGCCTGTCGAAGGACGGAATACAGCGAGATCAGCTTTTGAATCTCCGTCGTAGTCGCCGGCGGCCGGAATATCGCCAGCCAAGCCAAATCGAATGATGCCCCAGTTGCCGTCCGTACTACGAGCGTAATACCAAGTACCCGTTGTCGGCCGAAACACCGCCAAATCTGTCTTTCTATCGCCATCGTAGTCTTCCGGTGTAGGTATGTCCCCGTCAACGCCAAATTCCTTTGTTTGAAGGGCCCCGTTTGCGCTTCCCACGGTATACCAATAACCGGTGGAGGGCCTAAACACGGTAACGTCTGTTCTCGCATCGCCATCAAAATCGGCCGACGATTTATTTCCGATGATCCTATCAACAGTTCCGCTGGATAGGCCGACAACGTAGAGTTCGCCTGATTCGTCCTCGCCAAAGGACGAAATAAATCTATCCGTGTCGTTGAGCAGCATCTGCTGGTTCTCGTGCCACAACAAGATCTCTCCGGTACAATAATCGCCGTAGACATAGGAGCCCAGCGGCAGCGCGTTTTGATTTCCTCGGTAAACGTAACCGCCGGTCACTGAACAGCGGGATTCACCTGGCTCGCTGCTATATTGAAATACTGGAGCCACAAAATTCGCCGAGATGCACAGCGCGGGGTCAAGGTCGGTGCACCGATTCCCTTCATAAACCCGCCAGCCATAATTACCGCCACGGTTAATGGTATCGACTTCCTCGATCGCGTTCTGCCCGACATCGCCGACCCAAAGTTCGTTCAAACCGCCGCGATCGATCGAGAATCTGTACGGATTTCTCAAACCGATCGCATAGATCTCGTCCGCTCCAACCGTCGGGCCGGAATACGGATTGGAGCCAGGACTATTGTAAGGCGGCATCTGCCCGAGCGGCGTATTGATATCGATTCGAAGGAATTTGCCGAGAAGGCTGTTTATATTTTGCGCATTGTTCGCGGGGTCATTAGTACCCCCGCCATCCCCGGTGGCGAAATACAAATATCCATCGGGCCCGAAAGCAATAGTCCCGCCGTTATGATTGGTATTCGCCGCGTGTGGAATCGTAATAATGATTCTTAACGCAGGCGACTCGGCGCGGTTCGGGTCACTCGCCATCGTCTGATACTCCGCGATCTCGATCGCTCCGTCCGTTTCCCTCGTATAATAAACGAAAAAACTACGGTTGGTTTCGAAATGCGGATGAAATGCGAGACCAAGCAGCCCTCGCTCGTTACGGTCCTGACTAACAACACCAGAAAGATCCAGGAAATCAGTCGGGGTCGTTGATCCAGGTTGAACAACTTTGATCAGCCCGCGCTGCTGCACTATAAAGAGCCGTCGTGAGCCATCACCTGCATGGGTAAGGAAAAGCGGACGAGAAAGTCCGGTAATATAATTTTGCTGCAGACGCAGTTGCGGTACCTGGCCGAGCGTAGACAACCCGAAAACCAATAAAAGAACCAGTACCGCAAGTGATAAGTAGTATTTTGTATTCATTTGGAATTTTCCCAGTGCTCGAGTAGGAGGTTCATTCGTGAACATGAAAGTCCCGCCGCCTTCGACCTTACGCCTTTGGCCGATCGCTTACTCTTTATTAGATTGTATCGATTAGCAGGGACGAAACGCAACCGACCTTAGAGCCGATAACGGACACGTAGTCGCTTTAGCTCGGCATCCTCGTTTTCGAAGTTCTGGAGCCTCATAGAGATGTCAGCAGTCATCTTGAGATCGGCTATATTTCCGCTCACAAGGTTGAAATGGCCCGCCGACGAGATCATCGCGGCATTGTCAGTCGACAGGTGCTTGGACGGAAAATATACCGGCACGCCAAGGCGGTGAGCAGCTTCGGCAGACGCCGCTCGAAGAGCAGAGTTACAAGCTACGCCACCGGCGACGATGAGCGCCTTCGGCCGCAATTCAGCCGCCATTTTGGCCATCGTTCCGACAAGAGACCGAACAACCGTGGCTTGAAAGCTGGCCGCAATGTCCCGAATGATCTTTGAGGGCTGCGCACCATTAGCCGGGAACGGTTCGACCCCGTGGTCGTTGATAAATCGTGCGACCGCCGTTTTTAACCCGCTGAAACTAAAATCCGGCCGGCCATCAGAGATCTTCGGCAATGAGAACCGAACAAAGTCTGGGTCACCGTCCTGCGCAAGCCTTTCGATAACAGGGCCGCCGGGATATCCAAGCCCCAGCATTTTCGCAACCTTGTCAAACGCCTCCCCCGCGGCGTCGTCGCGCGTACGAGAGATCACCTTATACTTGCCCTCTTCGGGAATAAAGAAAAGATTTGTGTGCCCGCCGGATACGATCAAGGCCATTGCGGGATATTCAACAGGAGGATTTTCGAGCGCAACTGAGTAAACATGTCCCTCGATATGATTGACCCCCACTAGCGGAATATTCAGGCCGTAAGCCAAAGATTTAGCGTAGCAAACGCCTACCAGCAGCGAACCTATGAGTCCGGGTCCCTGCGTGACGGCAACCGCGTCGAGGTCATCCAATGTCACGCCGGCTTCGATCAAGGCCTGATCAACGACCGGGTCGATCTTCGCGAGATGCTCGCGCGAGGCCAATTCCGGTACGACTCCGCCGAAGGGCCGATGTAGCTCAATTTGCGACGCAATGATGGATGAAAGAATTTCACGTCCGTTACGCACGACAGCGGCCGCCGTTTCATCGCACGAACTCTCTATTCCAAGTACCAGCATCTTTCTAGATTAGACAGAATCCAACCTGGTGGCAAGAGCCAAAAAAAGGGCGCTCTCCCCTAAAAGAACACCCAACGTCAACAAGTGACCAGATTGTATTTACCCACCCTTGCTCGAAACCCAATATTATCCTTTACCGTCTCTCACTTTGCGGAGCGGTTGTCGGAGTAGTGTCGCTGGCCAGTCTCAAGTAACCGCCAAACATTAGGATCGCCGTTATAAGGATTATCCCGGCGACACTTATCAATGCCCAATATACGCCCCTGAAAGATTTTGCAGTGTCTTCGCGAACAACAACGTCTTCGCCCCTAACATTTATCGTCTGTTTTGACATTTGTTATCCCTCCGATTGGAATACCCCTTGTCGATGGAGATACAGAGCAAGACGCGTGCCACCTTCGATTGCGTCTAAATTACTGGGTTTATTGGGTTTGGAAATGCGTGTTCGTATGGCTACGAAACGCTAGCTGTACTTAATTCGTACACAAGTTCAGGTGTTCAACTGTTCAACTGTTCAACTGTTCAACTGTTCAATTGTTCAACTGTTCAATTGTTCAATTTGACAACTACCATTGTCATATCGTCATGCTGCTTGGCTCCCGACGCAAACTGATCGGCTTCTGCGATCATACGTTCAACTATGGCTTGTGATGTGATGGACGTAACCTTCTTAAGCGCTTCCAGGAGGGCATCTTCGCCCCATTCCTCTTCCTGAGGGTTCATCGCCTCCGATATCCCATCGGTAAACCCGACGAAGATATCGCCAGCCCGCAATTCTATCTCTCCCTGTTCGTAGCTGACTTGCATTGGCGGCAGCATACCGACAACGGCACCACCCACCTCGAGCATCACAACTTCCATTTCAATACCGCGATCCCGAATTAGGAACGGCGGGTTATGTCCGGCATTTACATACGCTAGTTTTCGAGACTTGGGGTCGTACTGAGCATAGAAAAACGTTGCGTAGCGATTGGTCGTAGACGCTTCATAAACAAGGCGGTTTACGTGAGACATAAGACCGGAAAGATCATCGCCGGAGTGTATTGCCTGGCCGCGGAGTGATGCCTGCAAACTCGCCATCATCAGAGAGGCTCCGATCCCTTTTCCGGAAACGTCGCCGATAGCGAAACCGAATTTTCCATCCGCCAACTCAATAAAATCGTAATAGTCGCCGCCGACACCCAATGCGGGCCGGCATGATCCGTAATAGTCCAGCCCGTCGACATGCGGCAGTTGCTGGGGAAACAGACGTTCCTGCACCTCGCGCGCAATTTCAAGTTCAGCGTTAAGACGTTCTTTTTGGGCTGCTTCTCTGGCAAAAGCTTCCGTAAGACGCGAATTTTCGAGAGCAAGCCCGGTCTGCGAAGCGACGGATCTAAGCATTCTAAGATCGGTCGCCGTGTAGGGCTCTTCAGAACGCTTGGGGCCCAGACTTATGATTCCGGACAGTTGGTTCTTTGCGGCTACCGGCAGCAAGATCTGCGAGTTTAGCTCGCGCAGCTGGTCGCGATCGTTGATCGACATTGTCGGCGTCGATGTCACTTCGGTCATGTCGTCATAGAGAACAATATGCTGATTTGTGCCGAGCTTTCGGATCGACTTGGAATCGCCGCTAAGGGACACTACGGGCTGAGTATCAAAACCGAGTGCATAGGCCGGAACGAAGTTCGCACCGTTCTTTAATAAGAGGGCTACCTGTTGTACGTGGAGCGATTCACTGATTCTACTGGCGACGGTTTCGAGAAGCGGCTTCGTTTCAACCATCGTACGGACATCTTCACTAAGTTCCGAAAGAATTTGCTCAGCATTGTACGCTTCGCGGAAAAATCGGCGGTCGATCCACACGCGAAGGGGCTTTGCAATAAATTCGATCAAAGGAACAAGGGCGATCCCGCCGGCGATAAAACCGATCTGAGCGGAAATGTTTGATCCATAGTTGTTGATCGACCAAAGTACGCCTAGGCCGATCCCGAATAGTAGTAGAAACTGCAGCACCCGCACGCCGCCCTTTGCAAGCGCGTATTGAAGCCCCTGCCGAACCACGACTTGCACATCCATTGCCCGGTGAACGACGATCACATATGCCATTGTCAACGGGAATAGTATCAGTATGAGCACACTGATCAGCCCGATCCAAAACGGAACTATCTCAGTTATTGAACCCCGCGCGCCACTAAGGATCCGATACAAAACCACTAAAAACGTCGGCGTAATAGCTATCGAAGTTCCGTAAAGCATCATCTTCAGCCGCCGCCGGGCATCGGGGTTTTTCATAGTCCCGGTTTTGTAACCAAGCGCCGCGAAAAACAGACCGATCGCCAGCATGTTAACCACAAACCCGAAGACCCCATACCACCCCGGCAGCGGGCCGAGGTAAACAAACAGGTTAACTCCGGTAAATGCCCTAAGAATAGCCAACAGTGTGAGCAAAATTTGAAACGAAAGCGGAACAATGAAAATCCATTTCAACCAGGGCAGTTTTTCGTCGAGAGCCAGGCGTTCTGGAAAATATATTCCAAAGAGAAACATCGAAAGGGCCCAGCTTGCAAAAAATACCTTCTGATATGCACCGAGAAGTGTCCCCATATCCCAATACATTTCCAGAGGAAACGAGCCTAAGCCGAGCAGGACAAACAATAGAATCCATGCCAGTGGATCTGCCGGGCGCACGAACAACACCCAGAATCCCAGCAATGCACACGTCGTAGGCAAAGCATACGTCAATATAAAACCAACGACATATTTGCTGTAAAAACCGAAGTCCCGCTCGATCCGGATCGGCACAACCGTAGCTGAGTATATTTCCGCTTGGCCTTCCGCGAGTGTCCGTGACATCGACAGAACAACGGGTTCACCACCCCGTAATTCCGACATCTCGCGATTAAAGTCTTCGTCGTCTAAAACATCCGCACCGTTGATACCCTCAATTTTGTCGCCGGGTGTAATTCCGGCAAGTTCCGCCTCCTGAGAAGTAGAAAGAACTCTGCCCGAATTGTAGCCAAATGGCAGGGACGCCTCGCGCGATGCGTTGCGCGATATTGTGGAAATATTGGCGTAATGGGCTATCAGTGCGGATAACGAAAACGCGAACAACAGCAGAAGCGGTATGTATAGCAGGTTTTTCTTTTTCATTGGTTCCGCGGGAAAGCCCCTTCGATTCGACTATACAATCAATTTTCTACCAAAATTGTAAATTTCCATTTCAGTTCTTTGGTCGTGACTTGTTTCTTCCTGGTCCCGATTCGCCAGCTACTTCGGCGGCAGCAAACAGCTAAAAAGGGCGTATATCAAACATTGATGAACTTTGTTGCCGACCAGACGTAAAATCAAAATAGCACGATTCTCATTCGCATTAAACTCAACTAAACGGGAGGCCTTGTGATGGTTCAATGTTACGTCGTCATATTAATATTCGTTTCCGTATTTGCCGTATCGGGTCAAAGTTCGCTGACCGCGAGCGTTGTGCACGATCGGCACACGATCCAGTCAACCGTGCTTGGTGAGGAACGCACTGTGCTCGTGAAAGTACCGCCGTCATACGGTAATGGCGATCAAAAATATCCCGTTGTTTTCATGCTCGATGCCCACGCCCCTCAGAACGCTATGATGGCGGGGCTTTTGGAACAACAAGCGTGGGGCCGAATGATCCCGGAAATGATACTCGTCGGCATCCAAAACACGAATCGACTTCGTGACCTATCACCTACAAAGACTGATCGAGCCGGAAGCGGAGGCGGGGCAAAGTTTCTCGAGTTCATAGAGAAGGAGGTCGTACCGGTCGTTGAAAAGAATTACCGGACTCACCCATACCGAATCATTGCCGGGCATTCGCTGGGCGGTCTTTTCGCTGTCTACTCGTTTGTGGCCCGTCCAGATATTTTCAACGGCTATATCGCAGCCAGCCCCTCTCTCGACTGGGATCACGGTTATGTGCTGAAGCAAGCCGAAGGAGTTTTCCGCGAGAAGAAGGATTGGAAGAAAGTGATGTTCGTCGGGCTTGGCGACGAGCCGGAATATGTCGCTGGTTTCGATTCGTTTCGCGAAATAATAAAGAAATCCGATCCAAAGGGGCTTAGCTCAGAATTCCGCAGGTTCCCCGATGAAAATCACTCCTCGGTTGTGCTCCCCGCCTATTACGCGGGCCTTAGAAAGGTGTTTGAGGGCTGGAGCCCGCCGAGAAGCGGCTCGGTATCAGACCTCGAAAATCATTACGAGAAATTAACGAAGCGATTCGGATATTTTATCCCTATTCCAGAGAATCTGCTGAATCAAATCGGTTATGAACTGCTTGCCGGCAATAAGGCCGCCGAAGCGATCGACATCTTTCGCAAGAATGTAAATCTCTATCCTAGTTCGGCGAATGTTTACGATAGCCTTGCTGAGGCGTTCGAACGCAACGGTCAATTGAAAGAATCGGAAGAAAATTATAGGAAGGCCCTTAAACTTGCGGAGGCAAGCGGCGATGCAGACTTGGTTCGTGCCGTAAACGCTAACCTGGATCGAATAAAGATCAAGATGCGATAGTTTAATGGCAGGGGTCGTAGAGTAATCAAACTGACAAGCGGATGATTCGTGTGCATCCGGACGGCACTTGACTCCGTAGCGGTTTCGGGTATAAAAGAAAGCGTCTGCTCAATTAGCTTCATAAAAATCTGACAGCTTCGGGGGAATCTTATGGGACGAACGTTATTGGCAATCGTGGCAGCTTGGATCACAGGGATGGCGATAATAATGATCGTCGAAATGATCGGATCGGCGTTTAACCCGCAGCCGCCAAGTAACTTTATGACAATGACCGCCGAAGAAACGGCGGCCTACGTTAAGACGATCCCAACGAGCGCCTATATTACGGTCGCTTTTGGTTACCTGTTAGGATCGTTCGCTGCCGGGTGGATGGTTACAAAGGTCTCCAAGGCATGGAACAGCCTTTTGCTCCCTGCGATCGTAGGCGGATTGTTTACGATCGGCGGGATAGCTAATTTTTGCTACATCCTTCCAGGTCAGCCGACTTGGTTCATAGTCCTTTGTTTATTAATCTTTATCCCTGCTGCAATGCTCGGACATAAGGCGGCGCGATAGCCGATCATTCCGGCCGCGGTTTATAGAACTTCCAATTCGAATTGTGGTCATTGGAAAGAACCTGACCCATTAATATCGCCCGGACCATCTCAACCGGGATCGAACCTTCTTTAAGAATAGCGTCGTGAAATGCGCGGTTCGTCATCTTTTTGCCGTCGACGAGGTCACGGTGGAGGGTGTAAAATTGCAGGCCGCCCATCATATACGCCATCTGATACAGAGGTCCATATTCACCGGAAAATGAGCGCCTGACCTCGGCCAATGCGTTTTCGCGCTCGTGCCCAACGCGGTCGACCAACATGTCGACGGCCTCCAGCGGCGTCATTTTCTCAAGATGAAAATTAAGTGAGAATATGATCCGTGCCGCCCGGTGCGACCGCCAAAACAATGCGCCGATCCGATCCTCGGGCGTCTTTGAAAATCCTCTGTCCCACAACAGAAACTCCCAATACAGCGCCCAGCCTTCGCCCCAAAACGGAGTCGAAAAGAGCGTGCGATACGGCCGGTGGCGACGCGTCATAAACTGCTGAAGGTGGTGCCCGGGAATGAGTTCGTGGTGGGTAACGGCACGTGCAAAATGCGGATTGTTCCCGCGCATGCTCATCAACTTTTGCTCGTGCGTCATTCCGTCAGTCGGATAGGCGACAAGGATAGTCTCGCCGCCGAGAAAGAACGGCGCGATCAGCTGCCTTTCGAGTGACATCATCTCCATCCGCCACGATTCGCGTGCCACCGGAGGAACGGTGACGAGATCGTTCTTCACGACGTAATCGATCGCTTCGAGCGCTAGATCGCGAATCAGCCCGGGCTGTTTACCTGGCTCGACATATTTTTGCTTCACCGCCTCAATAGCTTTTAGGTAGTCGTCGCCGAACCCCATTTCTCGCGACGCCTTTTTCATCTCGGCCTCGCACCACGCAAATTCCTTATTGGCGATCTCGACCAGTTCCTCGGGTGTGTATGGGATCATTTCGAACTTCAGCTCATCGATCAAGGCTTCCCTGCCGATCGGGTCCCCGATGATCGTAACCTTGTCATCCGGCTTGATGCCGACGAGCTTTTCCGAGACAAAAGTCGAGTATTTCCCGAGTGTGTCGTCAACGATCTTGTATGGCTGTTCGTTCCACCATGTGAACATTGGGTCGTAAGCAGCGTGAAAGTTGTACCAGTTTTTAAGGGTCGTTCGAAGGTTGTTGACCGTACGAACAGCACGATTCGCGGCAGTGCGTTTCGGTTTCGTTGTCTTAGGATCGTCGAACGCTTTCTGCGTTACGATGATCTGCTTGTTTAAGTCATCGAGAAGTTCTGCGGTCTTGGCCGGATCGATAGTCTTCAACTCCCGCCGCTCATCCTCAAGCCCCGCAATGACGCTGGCGAACGGGATCATCGAAAACATCTCGGAATATTTCGACGATTCGTAACGCGCTTTCTTTAGTTCGCGCAACAGGTAATTGCGAAACAAAATGTAGTCGACCTGTTCGTCGTGGTTGAGCGATTTGAAGTCCAAACCCGCCAAGAATTTCAGCCCGTCCTCGGTCAGGATCCGAAAACGCGTCATCCGGTTCGGCGAAGTCTCCGCGGTGTAAAACCGGCTCAAACTGCCATGGTCTTGCGTGTACTTCTCGATAACGCCCCGCAGCCGCGACGGCGGTTCGTTATAGTCGTTAAGAAGGTCCTTCGTCGCTTGAGCAAAAGTGAGCTGTGAAAATATAAAAAGGGCAAAATACAGACAGATAAATCTATAGGCAAGTATTTTCATAGTTATATTCCCGATATTTATCAGATATCTTAATCCATGTTCGCTTTTTCCCGTCAACGGACGGTGTTGAAGGCAATAAGTTAGCATTGTCATCTAATCCGTGTAAGAATAATATTTTTGGGTTTATTTTATGAAATCAACTTGATTTGGAGTGCTACGGATCGATCCGAGTTGGGAATTATCGTCAAATTTAAACCTTCTAAAACTTTTTTATTATCTCAAAAACCCGTAAATGCCAAATCAATTAAAGCTTAACTTTATTGAGGAATTGTCCCACCGTTTCGGCAACCTGAGGAAAATCCCTGGAAGCCAATCTTTGTATGAAATTGGCGACGCTGCTTGTCGCGTTTACATTCGATACTCGAAGGTTCACGGCCGGAATCAATCATTCTATGGAATCCGTAAAGAAGACCTTCGTCAATTGGATGGATTTAACGCTGTAATATGCTTTTTGTGGAATGATCAACCCGAGCCGTTATTTATTCCCTACGGTGATTTCGAAGAAGTGTTTGCTTCAGTGAAGCCCGCATCCGACGGGCAGTATAAGGTTCAGATTTATCACGGTGGCGACGGCCTTGAGTTTTATGTTGCCCAGGCTGGCAGGTTCAATGTAGAAGCATTTGTTGGTTGGGATAATCTAACTGCGCTAATCGATAAAAGCAAACTTCGAAACATTCCTGACTTCACCCATTCACAGATTCAGACACTAATTGGATCAATCGGAATTCATCGCGGCTATGACGTATGGATTCCGACTGTTGATCGTGGCAAATTGGATTGCAGCCTTACCGAGAAATACAATTGCATTGATGATTTGCCTCAACGCTACACGAGCCTTTTCAGTATCGTAAAGCAGGTCGATGTTTTATGGCTTAAGCGTGGCTCAAGTGACCTTTCTGCGATGTTTGAAGTTGAACATTCGACATCAGTATATTCGGGCCTTCTCAGATTCAATGACCTTCATCTCGTCGAACCAAACCTGAAACCTAAGTTCAGCATTGTCTCGAACGAATTTAGACGCGCGCTATTTTTACGACAAATAAATCGACCGACGTTTAAGGTCAACGGACTTTCGGAACTATGCAGTTTCCTCGAGTATAAAAATGTTTTCGGTTGGTATAGGAGAACAATAGGAGATTAGAACATGAAAAGAATTTGGATACTTGTTCATGTTTGGCGCGGGCTTATCCAAGAACCTGAGATGTTTCTTGACGCAAATGCCGCAAACAAACGCCGATCTGAAATACTTAAAGACTTCAATCCGGCCTACGACGAAATCGAAATCTTTGAAAAACGGCTTTCGTAAATATGGCATTCCGGCGTTTGCGGCTTGCCGCTCGATGTGCGGCGTGGCTAAGCCACGCCGGCAGGTTCTCAAGATTTCGCGGCTTCGCCGCCGCCTCTTTCATTGATGATTCAGATATCCCGAGACAAACCTTTCTACTACCTGACCTCAGTCGCACACAATCGCCTGCCTGTTTTCCAGAAAGGCTCTATAAAACAAATTGTTTGCGACGCCTGGAACGCGGCGAGAAAGTCCGGAGAAATACTTATTTTTGCATATGTAGTAATGCCGGACCATACCCATTTGATAACAGACGGTCAACGGGAAATATCCGATGTTCTGCGATTTACAAACGGAATCGCGGCGAAGCGAATTCTCGATTATTTGAAAGAGAATGATTTCAAGAGTTCTCTTAGAAAGCTAAGACAAGAGGAAAAAAGAAAGGGATATAAATATTCTGTCTGGCAGCACAACCCGAATGCATTTCGAATTTCTGGCGAAGATACTTTGATGCAGAAGGTAAATTACATTCATCAAAATCCGGTTCGAGCGGGCATGGTCGAGCAAGCCGAGGATTATCGGTATTCAAGCGCCCGGCTTTGGAAAAGAAAGCCGCTCGATAACGAACCGTTTCTAACCGACCATACGAAGATAAAATGGCGATCGGCGGCGTAGCCGCGAAGATCTTAGTTCGCTTTCGGTGAGTCATAGACTCACCGCACATCGATGGGCAAGCCCAAAGGCGACAAGACTTGGCGATAAGTTCGCGGCTTTGCAATTTTTTGTTTTCGATCTCTTCGTAAAACATATGCTGTTTTTTCCGGCGGAAAGATAAATCTCGGCGTTGAGATTTTGCCCACAATGAACATACCGTCGCAGATGAGTAGCGGAGTCGCGTACTACGAAGGTGAGGTTTACAACGTGATGCGTCAGGGAAGAAACAGCCCGCCGGTTCCGTTACTAATTCTTGGAATCGAGCCCTAACTATCCGCTGGATCTATCTGTACCTGTTTATTGTACTTATTGCGATACTCGATCGGTGTTAATCCTGTTATTTTCTTGAAAAGGATTCTGAACGCTTTTGTGTCGGTATAGCCGACATCAAACATCACGTCAGTGATATTTTTTCTGCTTGATTCAAAACTCCGTTTTGCGGCCTCGATCTTTACGCGCTGAATATATTCGACAATCGAATTGTTGGTCGCCTTCTTGAATCTGCGTTCGAAGCTGCGCCTACCAATGGCGAATTGATGCGCCAGTCCGTCCACAGTTATTTTCTCCGGATAATTTTCCTCAATAAACTCCTGAGCGTTTAGGATCTGATCGTCGTTGTGATCTTTCTGGCCCTTAAACAGCATAAATGCTGATTGGCTTTCGCGATCAATATCAATCGCGAAATATTTGGAGGCGAGGATAGCCGTATCTCTGTCGGTGTATTTTTCAACCAAGTACAAAAGAAGATTCAGATACGAGTTCGCTCCGCCGCTTGAGTAAAGGCGTTCTTCTTCGGTAATTATACTTCCGTCAACCAATTCCACATCCGGAAACATCGATCTGAATTCATTAGCAAAACTCCAATGCGTCGAACATTTCCGGCCGTCTAACAAGCCGGTTGAGGCGAGCATAAAAGCGCCAACGCAAAGCGATGCGACCTCAGAACCTTTCTTGTATTGTTCAACGATCCAGGGAATAAAATCCACATTAGCAGCGATCGCCTTCGTCATATCACCACTGAGCGCCGGGATGACGATCAGATCGGTTTCCGTTACATCGTTCAACAGCTTATCCACATGCACAGAAAACAAACTATTCTCCAATTTAATCTCTTTCGTTAGCCCGACCAATTGCACGTTGAAAAGAGCTTCCTCTCCGGACGCCAATAAAAACTGATTGACGGCTTTGAACATATAATGCGGGTCGGCCACGGCTTCGATCACTGCCGTCTCAGGCACTAGAATCGACACATTTTTCATGAAATAACCGTAATACAGACTTTTGTCGCAATCAACCCTCTAAATGGTCGCGTTTGCCTATTGTTCAAACTTGCTAAGGAAGGTAATTTTGAATTGTCAGGTAATTTTAATTCTAAAAAGATCGAAAAGGAGAAAATGAAAATGAACAACGAATCAGCAATCACGATAGAAAACACGGTAAATGCTCCAGTAGAAGCGGTTTGGAACTTCTGGACGAAACCCGAACATATTACCAAATGGAACAGTGCCTCCGACGATTGGCACACTCCGATCGCGGAAAACGATCTGCGTGTCGGCGGAAAGTTTCTTTCGAGAATGGAAGCCAGAGACGGAAGTTTTGGTTTTGATTTTGCCGGCGTTTACACGGAAGTAATAACAAACGAGTTGATCGACTACACAATGAGCGACGACCGACAAGTAAGGGTCGCTTTTGAGACCGCCGGCAACTCGACAAAGATCGTTTCAACTTTTGAGCCGGAATCCGAAAATTCAATTGAGATGCAGCGAGACGGCTGGCAGGCGATCCTGGATAACTTCAAGAAATATGCCGAATCAAATCATAAGTCGAACGCGGTAAATCAATAAGAGACAAGGCATTATGAGGCAGATCAATTCATACCTTACTTTCAGCGGCAACTGCAGGGAGGCAATGACATTCTACAAAGGTTGTCTGGGCGGCGATCTCACGCTGCAAACAATAGGTGAATCACCATTCGCAGATAAAATGCCAAAGCAAATGATGGATTGCATTCTGCATTCGACGCTTACAAACAACGCTCTGGTGCTTTTGGGTTCCGATATGGTTCCTCAAGCCGGACTAAGAAGGGGAAACGCGGTTTCCCTTTCTCTTAATTGCAGCAGTGAAGATGAGATCAAAACCTGCTACCAGAAGCTTTCATCAGGCGGCACGGCCGATTATCCCCTGGAAGCTACCTTTGGGGGAGCAATATTCGGCGGCCTAACAGACAAGTTCGGCAACCATTGGCTGCTTAACTACGACAAAAATCAAAGAACTTAATCTTTGAGGAAAATTCAGGAAAACTATGAAAACGACAAAGATAATATATTGGACAACAACGATCATCATCTTTTTGATGGAAGGGGTGATACCGGCATTAACTTCGCAAACAGAACTTGCTAAACAAGGCATAAGCCACCTGGGTTATCCAGAATATTTTGGAAATGCCCTGGTCGTATTTAAAGTTCTCGGGGTTTTGGCCGTAATTATTCCACAGGTGCCAATGCGTATAAAGGAATGGGCCTACGCGGGAATAGGATTTATTTTTCTATTTGCAAGTATAAGCCATGCCGCAGTTGATGGCTTTGGTTTTCAAGCCATTTTGCCGTTGATATTTTTCGGAATACTGAGTGTTTCATACATTTACTATCATCGACTCAACGCGGGACGCAGACTAAATCTTTAGCAGCTCGCGGTCAAGCAAATCTCCCAGAAAGCTATCCCCGTCTGCCAGCTCAGTACCAAAATTCTCCGCGATCGTCTGCCCGATGTCGGCAAGTGAATCGCGGGTTCCGAGATCGACGCCGGACTTCGCCGAGCGGCCGTAAACCAAAAGAGGAGCGTATTCGCGGGTGTGGTCACTTCCGGGCATCGTCGGGTCGTTGCCGTGGTCGGCGGTCAATATCAGCAGATCGTCGTCGTTGAGAGCATCAAGAATCTCCGGGAGCCGATTGTCAAAATGTTCGAGGGCTTTTGCGTAACCTTCTGTATCGCGGCGATGGCCGTAAAGCATATCGAAATCGACAAGATTACTGAAAATAAGTCCTTTTGAATCAGTGTTTAGAGCGTATATCGTCTGGTCGATCGTTTGATCATTATTCTTGGCCGTCAGATCTTTGGTCACACCCATCGAATCATAGATCGAGGCGATCTTGCCGATGCAGACCACATCGAGACCGCGATCTTTCAACCGCGGCAACAGGTTATCCGATGGTGGCGGAATGGCGTAGTCATGGCGATTTTCGGTCCGCTTGAATCCATCGGAACCGCTTCCAATAAAAGGACGCGCGATCACCCGGCCAACTCGATGTTCACCATCAAGGATCTTTCGGGCGATCTCACATATTTCGTATTGGCGTTCTATACGAATTACACCTTCATGAGCGGCGATCTGAAACACCGAATCGGCGGAAGTATAAACGATCGGCTTTCCGGTGCGAACGTGTTCTTCGCCAAGTTCCTTGATGATCTCGGTTCCGGATGCCGGAACGTTGCCGAGGATCCCAGGCAAATCTGCCTTCGCAACAAACGCTTCGACGACCTGTCGAGGAAAGCCTTTCGGATACGTCGGGAAAGCATCGTTCAGGATAATACCGGCCATTTCCCAATGCCCAGTGGTCGTGTCTTTACCATTCGATTTGAGCGTACATTTTCCGAACGAACCGATGGGATCGGTGGCCGCCGGAAGATCGGACAACGGACGGATATTACCGAGTCCGAGCCGTTGAAGATTCGGCAAATTGACCTTGCGCGAGTCTAAGATGTGACCCAAAGTATCTGCTCCGGCGTCTCCCCATCCAGATGCATCGGGCATTTCGCCGATACCGGCAGAATCAAGGACTATCAGGCAAATTCGTCGAAATCTGTCGATTTTCATGTTGTGATCTATTTGATTGCTGTGACAGTCAATTGGCCGGGGCGGTATAACCTTCTCGGGCGCGGATCTTCGAGCCAATCGGAACTCCTTTCAAAACGACGTTTATTTTCCGATAAGTGCCGTCCTTTCTTTCGTTTGAAGAATAGTATCCAAGAGTATATTTATTCCCGATCTCAACCGCGACGCTCCTGAACGCGTTTCGAGCATCGTTTAGATCGGCCGCGGGAAACACTCTCCCCCCCGAACTTTTTGCAAGCATCTCCATTTCAGCATCCGCAAGCTCGTAGAGCGTTTTGCTAATAGCAAGCCTCTCGAAATCGCCGAGCTCACAGAAATCGCTCGATCTTTCCATTCCCGGCTTTGACTTGAACGTCCGGTAATATCTACGTATCTGGGCCTGCGAAAATCGGATCGCGGTTTCACAATCTCCCAAAAGATTTTCTTCGAAGAAGGGCCTGGTGTCCACTTGGATGAAGTAGTTCGCGATGCCCGCGGCCTGGAGGGCGTCTTTGGCCTCCGTGAAGTCAATGATGCTTGTGGAATCGACACCGTCTGTAAGGGCGACTAATGCTCTTCGACCGCGAAACTCCTCGGATGGCGCCCGTCCGAACACCCTATCGGCGACTTGTAAAAGACTATCGTAGTACGGTGTGCCGTTGCTGGTGTTTACACGTCCAATCGCAGCGATCAGATCTTTTCGGTCATCCGTCAAGGGGCTCAGAATCTCGGTAACTGCCGCAGGCTCTCTATACGTACGGTCGGTATCATAAGCGACTATCGATACGCGATCGCCCGGTCGAAGTGAGGCTACAAAATATTCAGCAGCTTTCCGCATAAGGGGCAGATCAGATCTCGCTGAACCAGATGTATCAAGAAGGAGCGCAACCTCGAACGGTGCACTTGTCGTTGAAAAATCCAACACTTCCTGCCGCTTTCCATCTTCGTAAACCAAAAAGTTGGTTTGCTTTAAATTCAGAAGAGGCTTGCCCGCTTTGTCCGTCACAACAATCGGAACATCGACGAGTTGGGTGTCGACCTTGACCACCTCATCCTCGACCCTATTAGTCTTGGGCTTATCCTGTGCGTAAACAAACTGAAGCAGGCCTGCAATCGCTGCGATAGTAACAAGGAAATGCTTGATCTTCATACCATACCTGTCCCAACATTCTACCCGATATCGTCGCGATAGCCACAACTCACCCACTTGTTCCAGCAATATTACTTTATTCGATGCTTGAATTTGGGATTCGGTTGAATTTGCTGTAATGTGATGCTTTCAAAGCAAAAATCCATGGTCTCGTCTAAGCAGATTCTCCACGATCTCGCTCGGCAATTCTTCGAGACCGAACACGTACACATCAAATTAATAAGGAGTCCATTATGACAATGCGATCGCGATTTTGGTGTTTGTTGAACGTATTCTGTATCAGCATATACTTTTTATGTGGGCCTAACGGGCGAGTGGTTGAAGCCAACAGTACACCCCAGATTTTGCCGTTTAGTCAGAATTGGACTGACGCAGCCCTGATTGCCGATACCGATAATTGGTCCGGGGTTCCGGGCGTTATCGGTTACCGGGGCGATGATCTCACCTCAGCAACAGCCGCCGACCCTCGGACGATACTGGCTGACGGTTCGGGGACGCCGGCTGATGTAAATGCCAATCAGGCAAATTGCGACACTCTAAGCACGGGAGGAGTTACGGAATGTGAAGCGGTCAACACTGTTGCACTGCAGGGATCAGGAACAGCAGACGCGCCGCATCTCGTATTTCACATAAACGCGACTGGCAAGTCGAATGTACGGTTTGCGTGTAACATCCGCGATGTTGATGGTTCAGCGGATGATGCCATTCAACAAGTCGATGTCCAATATCGTTTAGGCACCGGAAATTATATCTCGTTGACCGGCGGATACGTCGCGGACGCAACTACGGCCGGTACCGCCACGCAGTCCACGGCTCTGGATCTAGCGCTTCCGGCCGACGCCGATAATAAAGCCCTTGTGGAAGTGCGAGTGATTACGACCAATGCGGCTAGTTCGGATGAATGGGTAGGGGTTGATGACGTAAATGTTACTGCTTCAGGCGGCCCGGTAACTCCGAATGACGCGCCGGTCGATTTTAACGGCGATGGAAAAACCGATTGGTCAGTGGTGAGAAACATCGGAGGCTCGAACGAGCAGCTGCGGTGGTTCATCGCCTTAAATGGCACCTCCGACACCCTGTACGGAGCTGATTGGGGTATACGAAACGACACGCTCGTTCCGGAAGACTACGATGGCGACGGGAAAGATGACGTCGCGATCTGGCGGGAAGGCGCATCGGCAACTTTCTATATATTACAAAGTGAGACCAATACGATGAGGGTCGAGCAATTCGGTCAGACTGGCGATGATCCGACAGTGGTGGGTGACTACGACGGGGACGATCAATCGGATGTTGCCGTTTATCGCCCAGGAACCCAAGGCACTTGGTTCTACAAAGGTTCGTTGAACAACCCGGCAGGTCACACTACGTACATCCCGTGGGGACAAAATGGCGATAAAGTTGCACCCGGCGATTATGACGGAGACGGCAAGAACGATTTCGTCGTACGCAGGGGCGAAGGTGTATATTGGCAGCTTCTAGCTACGGGCGCCGTTTCAACTTCTCAATTCGGACTATCGGGCGATCTGATCGAAACCGGCGATTTCGATGGCGACGAGAAGACAGATCTCACGGCCGTGAGGGTCGAGGCAGGAAGCGCTTTGACGTGGTTTGTTTTACCCAGCGGCGGTGGCCCTGTTCAGCAGGTTACGTGGGGTACTTTCCTTGGCGACTATCCAACGCCCGGAGACTATGATGGCGATGGGAAAACTGATATTGCCATTTGGCGCTCGGGTGACGGGAATTTTTGGGTACGAAACTCCAATGGCGGAACTGTCAGAACGTTTCAGTTTGGCGCTGCAGGCGACGAGCCGGCCGCGCTTTACAATTCGCATTAGACCGTCGATTTTGAAAGGAAGAAAAGCCCGGGCGACTACAAGTTTGCCCGGGCTTTTTAGCTGTTTGGATCGGGATCGAAACTAAACGTATTTTTGGACGACCTTGGCGATCGCTTCACGCGTAACCGCGCCCACAATTCTCTCCTGTTCCTGGCCGCCTTTGAATACTATCAGCGTCGGTATCCCGCGAATACCGTATCGCTGGGGCACTTCCATATTCTCGTCTACGTTCATTTTATAAACGCCTGCCTTGCCTTCGTATTCCTCGGCGACCGCTTCAACCGACGGCGCTATCATACGGCACGGCCCGCACCATTCTGCCCAAAAATCGACCAGCACGGGATGGTCCGCTCCCAATACATCTGTTTCAAAATTCGAATCTGTAATAGATTTCGCGAAATTAGCCATTTACTATCTCCTGTACAAAATTCTAGAAATTATAGCCCAGCGTCTAGCGCCTCGCAATTCAACAAGTATATTGTAACATTATTAGTTACAGATATCAATCCTTCTAGATTTTTCAGCCGGGCTCGTCATCTTGCCGCTCAGGCGGCTTCCGACCCAGCCAATTCTGCGCTTAATACAATTCGCGTCCCCGTCAGGGCCTTGCTGACAGGACAGGTTTTTTTGACGTCTTCAGCAATCTCGAGGAATTTTGAGGCATCGATCCCATCAACCTGAGCTCTCGTTCCAAGGTCGATCTGCGTGATCGCGAATCCCCCTTCTTCCTTTCCAAATTGAACTTTCGCCTCGGTACGAATTCCGCTCGCGGGTGTCCCGTTCTTCTCAAGCGTCGCATTCAGAGCCATCGAATAACAACCTGCCAATGCCGCAGCGATCAATTCCTCAGGATTTGTTCCCGGCTCGTCGCCCATTCGCGTATTAAACGAAAATGCCCCTTCAAACGCACCGCTTCCGAGGGTCATATTCCCTTTACCTTCTTTCAAAGTTCCGTTCCATTCTGCCGTCGCTTTCCTTTCTGTCATGATATATCCTTCCTTTATTTCTCAACTTCCCTGTCCGCTAGCGCCCACCCGGACAACGATCTTGCCAAAATGCGCTCCGGCGGCCATATACCGCAAGGCCTCTGGCGCCTCACCGAACTCAAACACTTTATCTATCACGGGCTTCAACTTCGCGGCATCTATCGACTTGTTCATCTTCTCGAACATTGATCGTGAACCGACAAATATTCCCTGCAGGCGAATGGCCTTCATAAACACGGATATCGGATTGAAATCCGCCTGGCCAGACAATGCCCCGATCAAAGCGATGTGTCCACCGATACGCACAGCATTTACGGAGCGCCCGAGCGTTCCTGCGCCGCCGACCTCGACCACGTGGTCGACGCCGCGTTTTTCGGTCAGTTCCAGCACAGCCGAATCCCAATCTTCACGCGACCTATAATTTACGACCTCGTCGGCGCCCAGGGCGCTCAATCTCGAAAGCTTGTCGTCGGACCCCGAAGTCGCGATCACTTTTGCCCCGAACATTTTCGAGAACTGCAGGGCAAATATCGATACGCCGCCTGTTCCAAGCGTCAGGACCGTTTCGCAGGCCTTCAAGCGACCCGATACCACCAAGGCATTCCAAGCCGTGACGGCGGCGCACGGCAGCGTTGACGCCTCCTCGTAGGTTAAATGCGGCGGGATCGCAACAAGCGAATCTTGATCGAAAACCGCAAATTCTCGAAGAACGCCGTCCCATTGAGCTCCAGCCCCGAGCGCGGTCCGCGATTTTTGAAGATCGGGGCCGCCTTCAAACCATCCCTGAGCAAATATTGGCGAAACACGATCACCGACCTTCCATTGTTTTACGTCATCACCGACGGCCGTGACCTCGCCTGCACCGTCAGAAAATGGCACGGCGGGAAGCTTCATCCGCGGATTGTACGTTCCAGACACAACCATCAGATCTCGATGATTGAGAGATGCCGCATGGATCCGAACCAAAACTTCGCGAGCTTTCGGTTTGGCGACATCTCGCTCCACCACTGTGAGCTCGTCGATACCGAATCGTTGAACTTCGTATGCCCTCATTCGCAAAACCTGCTATTTCCTAGGCGCCTTCAGGTCGAGCCTAATGACCACGTCATCCCGTATAAGGTCGTCCGCCTTGCCGGCGTATACGATGCCGAAATCCTTGCGGTTGATCGCAAATTCGGCATTAACGCTTACGGCGTCGGCCTCGACCGTGATAGCTGCGGGAAACTTGATCGACTTCTTTTGCCCCCGCATTTCAAGGTCACCGGTCACGATGTAGTTACCGGCGCCTTTAGCTTCATCCGGAGCGATAGCCGTTGACTTGAAGGTTGAGCTTGGGAACTTTTCTACCTCAAAGAAATCGCCGGTTTGGAGGTGACTGGTCAAGCCATCGGCATCAGTAAAAACCGAGTTCATTTGGATATCGATCGCGACAGTACTGTCCTCCGGTTTCTCGCCAACCAGATCGATCGTGCCGGTAAAAGCTTTGAAACCGCCGTCGTGTTTGCCAGTGACCTTCGAGCCAACAAACCCGACCTTCGAATTTTCCGGGTTGATTGAAAGTTTAGTCCCCTTCTCGGTTCGTTCCGACGATTCGCGCACTGCCGTTGCCGCGTTGGAAGCGTCCGCCGTGACCGCCTTCGGTTTGTTAGCCGCGGGGTCTTCGCATGAAGCCGCAAACACTGACAACAATAAAGCTCCGATAGCAATTTTGTTCATATAGATATCCTCACCTGATAGCTCAATTTAAATCGAGGACAGCGATCCGCGCGTCGACACCTGAAAATATTTAGGCATCCTATGGCCGTTCGATCATTTCGATGACATCCCCCAACGAATACCGCGATAGCCTTTCGCATACGCTCGCATCAATCTGCTTCTGAAGGCTGCAAAGAACTGCCTCGATGTTTCTTCCGACTGGGCAATCCTGGCTTGGCGGCTTTGTGTGCAATGCAAAAACTTCCCCACGCCAAACCGCCCGATATACTTCGGCTAGGCTGATCTCCGACGGACGTCTAGCGAGTCGTGTTCCACCCGCGGCCCCCGTCTGCGACACTACAAGATTCGCGTGATTCAGTTGACCGAGGAGCCTTCGAATGACAACAGCATTGGTGTTAACACTTCCGGCGAGGCACTCCGACTTAATATTCCCGGAATCAGCGCCTGCGAGCATGGTCAAAACATGTACCGCCATCGAAAATTGACTGTTCGCCGCCATATTTGTAACAAGTATAGTTACAGAGATGACGACTGTCAAGGGAAATCAAATTTAAGGCTTTACCAGATTCGTGGATTACGACCGAGGCTCCTAGGCCGGTTCGGATTGGCTGCAATCGGGAATTGTACTGCGACGTCTCCCAATTTCCGTTGCCTAGTCGCCGCAGCGTCGTGACCGCCCGGCGGGGATATACGATCTGCCTGCATATCGGCTGAAAACGTCGGCAACATTCTTTTTGCCCGCATTGTCGAACTTATTCTTCACGACCGGGCCGTTCGGATAAGTTTCCTCGATCAACCCACGAAACTGGTTGTAAACGTAGGCGGTCGTATAAAGCGTTTCCATCGGTTGTCTGCTTGTGAGCTCTCGCATGGCCATTTAGATCAAACGTGGTGTATTCGGTTGTCGAGAACCACAACCCATCTACTCAAATGGGTGCTTCGGACCTTTCAACTTAAATAGTGTCCAGACTAAGAAGAACAGCACGGCAAAGAGCGCCACGTAGTCCCAACTATTTGCGTCTCGAAACCAGCCTATTTCACCAAGAGAATCCGTATATTCGATCGTTCCTTCAGTCTTGCCCCTTCCTTCTAACCACCGGTACTTCTCAAAAAACCAATGAGCATAAAAAACTGAAATTAGGAGCAAAGATGCTATGGAGAGGATTTTACCCCAAAGCCTTTTCGACAAAATTCCGATGAGCAGTATCAGGAATCCAATTGAAACACAAAAACGAAGGCTCAACAATTCTTCATGAAACTCAGTGGGAAAGTATCGCATCGTTTGCAAACTACCCCAAAAATAGGCCCAGTTTGCGATACTTCCGATGAGAACGAAGATTACAAGGGCAAAAACTATTCTATTTTCCAGTTTCATGGACAGAACTCCATCTACGAGTTGTATTACCGTTGTCTCAAACCGCAGGCTTGAACAATGCGGTCATATCCACTAAAAGCCGATAAGTCATGCCCATAAAGCAATCCAAAGGGCGTGGTGATTTGGCTCCGATACATCTCCCGCCTTACTCCTTGTCCGTGAATGAATTCATGAGCGGCGAAGTCGGTGAAAATCATATTTGAAATCGAAGTAAAGGCATCTCGCCTAACAAAAATAACACCTCGCGTTCCAGAGGTAGATTCGCTTGGCAAGAGTGTCGAAGCGGGAGCGGCACTACGATCCTTAACCACTCTCGCTTCCTCCGAAATTCCCAGAGCGACGTTATTATCGCTACTCTCAAGTAATTCCCGCGCTGCAAATACGACGTCTCCGTTTCTCAGAACATTATTAGGAGTATCCAAGCCCGCGGCTTTGAATGCGGTGCCGCATTCGACGGTTATAAGTCTCTGAATGAAAGGTTTTAGTCGTTCCCTCCCGGCAGGCGTTTCGATATAGTTACCATTTCCTGAATCATATATAGCCGCCTCGACCGTACCCTGCTGGTAAGCCCGACTTTCGGTAATCTGATCAAAGAACAATATCGCAGTGAAGATATCATTAACGCCTCGTCCCGCAAGTGCGGGTGGCGATGCAAATTGTTTTGCCCAATCCCATGTAGCATCCCGTCCCCGGATCGATGACCCATCGACCGTTGGGCCGGAGTTTGGGCAACTGCCGCCGCATGCACCGGTTGTTACTGGGATCAGTCCGAGGGGGTCGGTGAACTTGTATGGGCTGTTTAGAACGTAGCTGTAACGGTTGAATGTCTGTGGGTTGCGGATCGAGGCACTCGCTGTCAGCGGATCGACGCTCGTGTAACGGCCGTGAGTCGAGCTGTAGTATCTCGCCTGTGCGAAGTCTAAACCGGACTCTTCGTCCTTCTCATAACCGGTGTAGCCTTTCCGAAGTTCGCCGCCGCCGGTGTAGCCGAGACTGCTTGTACGCTGGGCTGTAAAACTCTCCTCGCCAAACGCCGAGTAGTCCTTCCGACCAGTCACGACTCCATCCTCATTCGTTGTCACCCGAGGGCTTCCCAAATGATCGTTTGTCAAATAGCTCACCTGCTGCGTCTGAGCCAGCGCCGTCGAATACTCCGCAACAAGCTGACCGCTTGCATTATAGACGAAAATGGTTGTTTCCGTGTTGGATATCTTCTTGA
>JBAUGL010000022.1:0-105364 GCA_049679665.1 Pyrinomonadaceae bacterium
CATCGAGATGCGTTCCAATAGGTTATCATTTTTTGTTCCCGATACTTTAATGAACACTCTCGCTTCAGATGATCCAACAATCCCGAAGTACGTCGAGGTGGTTGTGCCCGTACCGTTGCGGCGAACGTTTACCTACCGCCTTCCGCCGGAATTTGGGGTCGACGTAATGGTCGGGTCACGACTGCTGCTTCCGTTCGGGAAACGCGATATCACCGGGTACGCGGTAATGCTACACACGGAGCTTCCCAAAGGCAGTGAGCTTATTGAAGCCAAGCTAAAAGATGTCATCGAGCTGCTGGACGACGTCCCTCTGCTTACCGGAGAGATAATAGCGCTTACGCGATGGACAGCGTCCTATTATCTGACCTCTTGGGGTGAGGTGCTCAAGGCGGCATTGCCGGCCGGAATCAACATCGCGAGCGAAAAGAACATCGCGATTTCCGCGGCGGGTCGTTTCGAGATCCAACGAAGCTCTTCTGAACGCCCGTCAGCGAAAATGCGGTTTCTCACTCATCTTGCTGAATTGGGCGAAACGTCCCGGAAAAGTCTCGAAAAGACCTTTGGGAAACCCGTAACAGCTCGCGCACTTTCTGAATTGAATCGGGCCGGTTCGATCAACATTGTAAGCGTGCCAACCGTCGGGGTGAAACCGAAGCGCAGAAAGCGAGTTCGGCTTTTGCCATCACCAGCCCAATCATTAAAGCCGCTTACGGATACGCAGGAGCGCACCTTAGACCAACTTCGAAATAACGGCGGCGAACTCTTATTCACGGACCTACAGGAAAAGGCAGACGTCGGCGGTTCGACAATAAATACTCTCGCCAAACGCGGTCTGGTAGAGATTTTCGTCGACGAGGTCCTGCGTGACCCTCTTGCCGGAGAAACTCTTCCAGATACTAACAAATTTACGTTGACCAGCGAACAGGCAACCGCGCTGACCGAGATCGAGGCCGCGCTGAACTCCAAGACATACCAAACGTTTTTGCTCCACGGCGTGACCGGAAGCGGCAAGACCGAGATCTATATTCGTGCAATGCGAAAAGTACTCGATTTAGGGAAATCGGCGTTGATGCTTGTGCCGGAGATCGCCCTGACGCCTATTTTTTCAAGGCGTTTGCGTGCAGTATTCGGTAAGGAAGTAGCAATACTTCACTCAAACCTTTCTCGCGGCGAACGGTATGACGAATGGCGACGGATCCGTCGCGGCGACGCTAGGGTCGCGATTGGTACCCGGTCGGCCGTTTTCGCGCCGCTTGATAATATCGCTTTGGTGATCGTTGACGAGGAGCACGACGGGTCGTACCGGCAGCATGAAACACCCTTTTATCATGGCCGTGATGTTGCAGTTATGCGGGCACGTTTTGCCAGTGCTGTGGCCGTTCTAGGCTCTGCGACACCAGCACTTGAATCGTTTCATAACGCCAAACGCGGAAAGTATTCCTACCTTTCACTGTCAAATCGGATCGAAAACCGGCCGTTGGCAGCAGCGACCTTGATCGATATGCGTGAAGTGTTTCGATCGGAAGGTAAAGACGTCACATTTTCCCCAGCGCTTCTCGAATCTATCGGGACGACCCATGCGAAGGGCGAGCAGTCAATAATACTATTAAATCGCAGGGGCTTTTCGCAGTTCGTTATGTGCCGCTCGTGCGGCGAAACGCTACGATGCAAGCATTGCGACATCACGCTTACATATCATAAGCGGGACTCTAGGCTTCTGTGTCACTACTGCGGTTATTCGGTGGCAGCCCCAAAGGCCTGCCCCTTTTGTTCAAGCGAGTATTTATATTTCATTGGCGACGGCACAGAGAAGTTGGAGCACGCTCTTGTGAAGAAGTTCCCTGAACTTCGGATCGCGAGGGTTGACAGGGATACGACGGTTCGCAGACGAGATATGGAGAAGATATTGCTGAAATTTGCCGCGGGCGGCATAGATATGCTCGTCGGCACTCAAATGATCGCTAAAGGCCACGACTTTCCGAATGTAACGCTGGTCGGTGTGATTTCTGTCGATCTTGGGCTTGGGCTTCCGGACCTCCGTTCAGCGGAACGGACGTTTCAGTTGTTAACGCAAGTCGCCGGCCGAGCAGGACGCGGCGAGCGCCCCGGGCGCGTACTAATACAAACTTACCACCCTGAACATTACGCGCTGCGACACGCCGTTAAACAGGATTACGATGGATTCTATAAGGAAGAGATCCGGTACCGGGAACGAATGGGTTATCCTCCATTCTCCGTTCTGGCGTCGATCTTGATCAGGCATTCCAATTTGAAGTATGCAAGTCAGACCGCCGAAATGATCAAACGATCATTAGTTGAATCGGATCCTGATCGTGTTTGCCGCGTGCTTGGGCCAGCTCCGGCTTCACTCTCGCGTCTGAAAGACGAATATCGTATCCAGCTGTTGATCAAAGCCAAAAAGCGGACACGGCTGCGGGAGATCCTCGATATAGCGTTAGCGGATGCAGAATCTAAAAACGTCGACTTACGGATCGCCCACGTTGAGATCGACCCGATAAATTTACTTTAGAAACCAATTAATTCAAAGACCCGCAAATCGCGGGTCTTCTTGCATTGCAAATCGAAACTCGATCAATTCACGGCCGCAGAGGTTATCGCTGTCGGTCTGAATTTTATTTGGGCGTAGAGTTCGGAAAGTGAGATCTTGCAGTTTACAGCATCAATCGTAATAACGTCTTCGCGTTCATTGTAGATCTTGTATATCCACTGCTTTGCGTTCTGTTTTGCGTAATGCTCGACCCGCATTTCATCGGACTTTATCAAAAAACACTCTCGTATGCTGTTCAGCGCAAGATAGCTTTCCAGTTTCTGTGATTTGCTCGCCGAATTTACCGCGTCCGAGTATATTTCGAGAACAACGGTCGGATTAGTAAGCTGATCGTTGTTTACGTCAGCGAAGATGGGCTCTCCGTTTACGATGACAACATTCGGATAGCAAACTTGGTCCCGTTTAAGTTGAACCCGCATATCGTTGATATAAACATCACTTTTGTTGCCCTTCAGTCGGCTGCCTATCGCAATCGCCGCATTTGAAGCTATTAAACTTTGCCATCTATTTGACCCTGCTTTTGCCAATATCTTACCTCCGGCTAACTCATTTCGTGAAGAAGCCCGCCTTTCAGACGAAAGATATTCGTCCGCATTTGACGCCTTTGCGGGCTGGCTAAAACCATTTTCGCTCATTTTTAATTGTAACTCCCTGATGTTCTAAACAAATATTGTGGAAAGGCTTACCCTTGATCGCTTCGAATCTTTGCGCGGACACACGTTTGTTTGTAAAAATAGTGTTGCACATCGACGGATAAATTTTCAAGGAACTACGAGATGAAACTTTCAGAATTGGCAGAACGGTGCGGCTCGACCATCGAACAGGGATCGGGCGATGCTGAGATCTCATCGGCAGCAGGACTCGATATTGCTCGAACCGGCGACATTACATTCCTTGCAAACCCAAAATACACGCCGCAGGTCGGGGCCACTAACGCTAGCGCGATATTTTTGAGTGAGGGAGTAACTATTGACCGGGGGGATATTGCGATCCTTCGTTCGAATGACGCCTATGTCGCTTATACACTCGCCTTACGGACTTTTTTTCCGTTCAGCACGGCCGAGCCCGGGGTTCATCATTCGGCTGTGATCGACGAATCGGCAAGCGTTTCATCATTGGCGGAGATAGGGGCAAATGTAGTGATCGGCAAGCACTGCCAGATTGCGGCCGGCGTCAAGCTTTATCCGAATGTGACGATTTATGAAAATGTGTCGGTCGGAGAGCGGACCGTGATCCATTCCGGAGTTTCTATACGCGAGAATTGCGTGATCGGCGCTAACTGCATTATTCACAATAATACGACCATCGGTTCCGACGGATTCGGATATGCGAAAACGGAGGAGAAACGATGGCTGAAGATCCCTCAGGTGGGTCGTGTAGTGCTTGAAGACGATGTCGAGATCGGGGCAAATTCCGCAATTGACTGCGCTTCGATTGGCGAATCGCGCATCCGGCGCGGAGCAAAAATCGATAATCTGGTACAAATCGGCCACTCCTGCCTGGTTGATGAAGATGCTCTGATATGCGCCCAGACTGGTCTTGCAGGCAGCTCCGTAATCGGAAAACGTGTAGTCCTTGCCGGCCAAGTCGGCGTCGCGGGTCACCTCAAGGTTGGCGATGATGCCGTGATAACCGCGAAGTCAGCCACATCGCACGATGTAGAACCCGGGAAAATACTTTCCGGAATCCCTGCATTCGACAATCGAGATTGGCTACGGTCAACTGCGGCTTATCGCCGACTCGGGGAATTTGCAAAAAAGGTCCGGGATCTGGAGAAAAGGCTTGAGCGAATTGAACGTTGATCTGATGACCGATTTTGGGAATTTTTGTAGAAGCACGGGAGAAAAATATGAATGTCCAACCACAAGAAGTCATCTCTGGATCGGGTTACGACGTCACGCCTCTGAATGCAGCGGGCGTGGATTCGTTGGCCGCAAAGCTCACAGAAGAAGAACGTCGCGTCCTTCTGAACCACGGCACAGAAGCGCCTTTCTGCGGTACGCTTTTGGATAATAAGCTGGACGGAACGTACGCCTGTCGACTGTGTCGGCTGCCGCTCTTCAGTTCAAAGCATAAGTTCAATTCTGGAACGGGATGGCCTTCATTTTATTCACCATTCGACAAGGATCACCTTTCAACCATTGAAGATAACAGTTACGGGACGCAAAGGATCGAGATACGCTGTGCCCGCTGCGGTGGACATCAGGGCCATGTGTTCCCCGATGGCCCTCCGCCAACCGGCCGTCGATATTGCCTAAATTCCGCATCGCTTGAGTTCTTTGCGGAGGGAGAGAATATCCCGCAAAAAAGCGAGCCTGATTTTCGCTCCCGGCCATAACCTCCGAAAGGAGGCCGCGAGGGAAATTAATTCGTTAACCGCACGCAGATTTTCCAGATTACCGCTAAAGGCATTTATTGCAATGCTTTGGGGGATGTCACCGTTCGAAAATGAACAACTGAATTGTGCTATGACAAGCTAATGACTGCAATCTTGATCTTTCGCCTCTATCCCTCTAATTGCTTACATGGAAGCCCACCTCGATAGTGTTTATCGCGGATTTTTGCTTGCTGGAAGGAAGGATCGCCTAATGGAGAATTGGAAATCATCCCCCTGAAATTTATATAGTTCGTAGTGCTCTTTCGGGTCATTTCGAAGCCAGGGCAGAACCTGCCTCTCAAATTTTGTCGGAAGCTGTCGGTGGCGGAGATTTCGACGAGGCGAATCGAGATCAAGTGCAAGGCCAAGGTGAGCAGCCTTATTTACCCGCTTCCCAAACCTTGTCATTTGCGAAGCAGTCAAATCGTTTCGATAGCGGACGAGAATCGTTTTTAATATCGATGTATGATCAAATTCAGTTTTGCACACGGCACCCGCACTAATATAGGGCGAGACCACAAACGCCGGAACGCGAACTCCGAGATGGTGCGGCGCCAGCGCATGCACGAGTGGGATCGCATCTTCGCCCACTCGCGGATCTGCATCTGTTCCCGGAGGCGGGACATGATCATAAAATCCACCGTGCTCGTCGTAGGTAATAATCAACATCATGTCGTCCCAAATCGGCGAAGTTCGTAAGGCATTGTAAATCTCGGCGATAAAGCTTTGTCCGCGACGTAGGTCTACTGGACACAGGTCGTCGTTTGCCGTCGAAAGAGGTGGAATATCGCTGAAGTTAGGTTCTATAAATGTTATCGCCGGCAAATTTCCAGCGCTTGCCAAATCGAAAAAGTCATTAAATGTATCAGTTGGCCTCCGCTTAAGAGGTATAACATTGGTGCTGTTTAAGCGGTATTGAGCGTACGTTCGCAGAACCGATAGATCACTCTCGAACAAACGCCATTCAATGCCGGTCGCGTCGAGGACTTCAAAGATTGTCGGGCCGGGAATGTATCCGATCCGCGGATCGTCAATCTCATAGTTATTACATTCAGGCGTTGTGCCCGTGAATAATATCCAGCGGTTTGGCCAGGTTCCGCCCGGAAACGCTGAAAACCAATGGTCACAAACACCGAACTCCGCCGCAAGCGTATGATACGTTGGCACTTCGTTGCCGGTGTAATAAGACATCACATATTCCGGAATCCCAATGTTGGGATAACGTTTATCATAATTCTCCGCAAAGTTCTTCATTGTCCCCTTATCGATTTGATTCATTACTTCGACATGTTTGTGATGCGGGCCGTATATTATCTGTGTCACGACGCCTTCCACAACATCGCGGGCCATTTCGACCCTAACTGGATCGGTTCTGCTGGATGTTAGATTAAACTCATTTCCGATAAGGCCATCGATATCAGCTCGTCCGGCGGTTCTAAGGTAGCCGAGAATATGATCAAAAGAACGATTTTCCATCATGATCACAACTATATGTCCGATCTCATCAAGACGCGTCAGGGTCTGCCCAAGGGTTTCATCGCTCCGGCTCTGAATCAAAAATTCTGGCGGGATTTCGCCTAACGGTTCGGGATCGGCGTCGAAATCAATCGCGATAGGGTCGACACCGGCATCCGCTGGTCGAACTATGATACGACTGCGCGGCCCGGGCTCAGCTGTATATTTAACGACCCAAGCACCGTTCTCAGCTATAAGCTCCATAAACACTCCATCGGGTAAGCAAAGCCTGACCATCGCCTCTCCAAGATATCTGCCCATTAGTTGAGTTGCCTCTTCAATCGGCGTTGGCAGCTTTTCTTCGATATACTCATTTACATCCTTTATAAGCCCTAAATATTCGGCCACGTCTGCAACGCCGCCGGAGAAGGTTGCGTTTGAGAGTACGAGCGGAAAGCCGTCTTCCAGCGTTGTATTGAAAGCGACGAAAATATCTAACGTAAATGACTCGATATCGGCCAGATCTATTTCCCATTCCGTAATCAGAAGATCTAGTTCAAGGTCGATCATGATCTTTGAGAAGGCGACCGTTGAATGGATCGTCACAAAATCTGGGTCTATTCGTTCCTGCCAGCCGTCTCTCCAATTGTTGTTTTCGTCGATCTTCGTCTGAAGAGCCTGTCGCTGAAAGAAGTCGGTTGTATGGCTAAGCTGTTCGTTCAAGGCGTCGTTATTTGACCGCCATCTTCCTTCCATTGCCTCGAGTAAGGTCCGGCCGGACGTTGGCTCTATATAGAATGACAACATCCGTCCTGTTGCTTGAACATTGTCCGGCAGGTCGATTTGGCGATCTCCGAGTATTCCCGAGCCTGCGCTGCCAAAGTATTCCTGTAGTTCGGCCCCAAAGCTCACATGCAGTTGATTCTGGAAGATCCTTGCTGATGGTGTAAGTGCCTCAAGGATCAGGCGAAAAGCATGACCAAGTAATTGTAAGGGTATCGGCTGACTTCGCAGTCCTTGACGATCGAAAAAGCAGGTAATGGCAATGGATACCTGAGCACGTTCATTTCCCTTGTTCATAACTATGCATTTCCATTCCCCAGTTGCTGAACCGCTGACCGTATGTCGAAACTCATATCCTTCGATCTCGTTCCACCCCTCATCGTCGCTGGACCAGGACGCTACGGGCTGTTCTTGGAGTGGGTCAAAAAGCTCAACCTCGAACGGAATCTGATTGAATACCTCCGTGACACTGCCACGCCCGTCAGTTGGCTCGGTGGGATCAGGCGCAGGTCCAAGTACCCGTTCGTCGGTAGGATTCCGATAATGGAGAGAACTCACATTAATCTTCACCATCCCATCAACCACATGAAACGGGAGCACCAGGCTCTGGTTTCGGGGTAATGACGCAGCTCTCTTTGTCGGTGTCGGCACCGTCGGCGACGTCAAGAATCCGATCGTTCCGCCCGATTGAATATATCGATAGTCTCTATGAAAAGACATTGAGTAAGCTCCTTGAAATAGGAAAATTAACGACCTGGCAGCTCCCCTCGCTCATCTACGATCGGCACCGAAAAACATTGCCACTGGTTTGTATTTGAACTAAACTTACTTCTGCCCACGATGGCATAGTAAGTTTTATCGGTTTTTCGCTTTTTTGTACTGAGGAAACGCTGAAGTATTTCCTAGTTATTTCCTAGGGGGCGTATGTCACTGGAAACGCACAGTTTCGCATTCGGTGTGTTTGTTCTAGATCCACGGGAAAGGGTCCTACTTCGAAATGATATCCCCGTTGCGGTACCTCCTAAGGTCTTTCACCTGCTTCTTGTTCTCATCGAAAATCAGGGTCACGTTGTCGAAAAAGGGCAATTGATGGACGAGATATGGGCGGATAGCTTTGTTGAGGAAAGCAACCTAACGTACAGCATCCGTCAATTGCGTAAAGTCCTGGACGACAAGAAGGAGGATCCCCGTTTTATCGAAACAATTCCGAGACGCGGATACCGCTTTGTGGGAAGAGTGGAAAGACTCAGATCCCGACCTTCGGGACGCGGCTGGCGGACGCTGCCAATCCTTTATTCGTTAGGATTGATATTGGCGTTGGTGTCAGTTCTGACAGTGGTTTTTTTTGTTGGGCGTGAAAACAATCGGCAAAGCGGATCCGAATTTTCAGCGCTGAGGTTCGAGGCTCTAACTAACTCGGGAACGCCGATCGCCGCGGTAATTTCGCCAGACGGGATATATGTTGCCTACACGAATCTCGTCCGTGGGCAACAAAGCCTTTGGATCCGACAGCTTTCAACCGGATTGAATACACAGATCGTCGCGCCCGAGAACGGCGTAGCGTATAAAAGCCTCGAATTTTCGAGTTACGGCGATTACGTCTATTTTATTCGCCGTCACAATAACGAACCTACTCACCTCGACCGCGTTTCCGTTTTTGGGGGCGCAGTGAAAACCAATATTCTAACTGATGTTGACGGGGATTTCAGTATTTCGCCCGACAGTCGGCGAATTTCTTTTCGCAGGCTCCAAGCGCGAAAACGTTCTTTGCTTGTGGCGAACATAGATGGTAGCGATGTCCGCTCAATTCTTGAGACCCAAAAAAGCTTTACCGACAATGTGTTCTCACCAGACGGCAGATCGATCGCCTTCGCATCGGGGCAATCAAACACTGGAGACCAGGATTTCGGGGTCTATACGATTGACGCGCAGAGCGGCGAAGTAAGAACCGTCACCGATTTCATGTGGCATCATGTTAGAGGCGTTGTTTGGCTGCCCGATCAAAGGGGTCTGTTGGTTACTGCCCGAATGAAAAGTGACGAAGGGCAACAACTTTGGAAAATTTCGCTCCCGAGCGGAGACGTCGAAAAAGTCACCCATACGCAAAACAGTTTCAGTGCGATCTCCGCTACAAGAGATCTAAGTCAAATCCTATTAACACAGGTGTCTCGTTCATCAAACCTCTTTCTTTCATTGGCCGACTCACCGAATGATTTTCGCGAGATAGCGCAGGCGTCGCAAGGAGTCGTCTGGACACGCGACGGAAATCTTATTTATTGTGCGTCTTCAAGCGGCAACAATGATATTTGGCTATTGTATGTGGATAGTATGGATCAGAAACAATTGACGACGGAACGCTCGGCTGACTTCGGGCCAAAAATTTCACCGGACGGACGCAACGTTGTATTCGTGTCTGACCGTGCAGGCAAATATAATGTTTGGCGGATAAGAGCTGACGGAAGCGATCCCGTGCAGTTAACGAATGGCAGAGGCGAGCAAGCACCAATCGTTACTGCCGATGGACAGTCTGTGGTTTTCAATGAGATGAGCGGTGGGAGCCTTTTAAAGGTTCCGATCGACGGCGGCAAGCCTGTGAAGATATCCACCGATCCTTCCCATTATGCTTCGCTCTCGCCGGACGGTACAAAATATGCATTCTTTGATCGAAGCAACGGTCGACCATCGATTGCTGTAAGATCGTTAGAGATCGACGATTCGAAGGCCGACTTCTTAGTTCCCGATGAACTTTCACCCTCAGCCCCTGAAATAGTTTGGACTAAAGGCGGTGGAGCACTGGTTTACGCGTCAGAAGATACCAATCTAGTAGCTAATCTATGGCGTCAATCGCTGAACGGCGGTCAACCCGAAAGACTCACAAATTTCCGTACGGACGAGATCTTTCACTTCGATCTTTCCGGGGACGACTCCAAGATCGCGATCATCCGCGGTTCATGGAAGTACGATCTTGTGTTAGCCACCGGCTTTACATTGGTTGAATGATTTGTCCCCACCAATAAGTGTTGAATTATTTTCGGTCCTTAAAACTTTCAAACAATTCCGTATGGCGGCTTGTCAACGGCAAAAGCCGACCATTGATAAACAAATATCGGATGTTCGTTCGCGGTTCGAGAATGTCGCCATCCGCTACCACTAAATTCGCGATCTTGCCAACGTCGATCGAACCAAGCTTATCCGAAATTCCAAGGATCTGTGCGGGATACAGAGTGACCGATTTCAACGCTTCATCCTTCGGCAACCCGTAAGCACCTGCAATCCCTGCGTGATACGGCAGATCACGTACTTCGGCACCATCGTTTCCCGTCGAAACGGCGAATCGAACGCCGGCTCGCTGAAGTTTTGCCGGCCCTTCAAAAAGAGAATCGTAGGGCTCGTCGTCGCGAACCGGTAAATTGTAGATATTAGTGAATATAACCGAGATATTGTTTTTCTTCAGGTCATCTGCAACCTTCCAGGCCTCTTGTCCGCCCGCAATGATCCCCTTAAGTTTCATTTCGGTGATAAATTTCACTACGCCGCGAATGTCGCGTTCGCGCTCGGCGGTAAATATCACGGGTTTTTCGCCTCTCACATACGGAATCATCGCGTCAAACTTCTGGTCATCCGGTGTAAACGGAAGTGATCTGTCCTTTGCATAAGCATCGCGGGCGCGCGCATAGTTCGAGGCGTTCACAAAGACCTTTTTCAACTCTTCAAGCTGAGCGTCACGACGCTTAACAGCTTCATTGAAATCAATCGTTTGCGGCCCGACGCCGGGTGTGAATCCGCCAAACGTCGAGATCCTCGGGAAACTCACTACCAGTCCGAACTCGGCGACGACCGCCATTTCTGCCTGTGTTGATCCGTTCAAATTGATCACAGTTGCCTGGCCCGTGATAGTTCCGCCGGTTGGCGCCGAAAGTACCGTCGTAATTCCGTTGACGCGGGCGATATTTACGTGCGACGAATGCGGATTGACTCCTCTTATCGCCTTTGCGTTTGCGTTCATCGTGCCGGTTTCCGCCGCGTCCACGGTCGCGTTAGCGCCTAGCGTTATCTCCGCCAGCCCAAGGTTCGTGCCGGCATCGATCAGTCCTGGGTATACAACAAGCCCTTTGGCATCGATCCTTTCGGCCCCAGTGGGTATCGGCGTGTTGGTCCCAACGGAAGATATCTTCCCGTTCTCGATAACCACAGTACCGCTATCGATCGTCTGCCCGGAAACGGTAACGATCCGGGCATTAACTATCGCAAAAGTTCCGGCTCTGCCGGTTTTGTTTTGCTGCGAACCATCGCTCTGGGCAGAGACGGAGGATAGCGAGATCACGATCAAACCGATGAGATTAAGCCACTTTAACGTCATTACCGAATACCTCCGTCCAAGAATTCAGCCTCATCTCTGTCTTCCAATCGGCGTTCACTCGGAACTTTTGGCGAAGTCCCTCCACCGCCTGCCGGCGCCTTGTTGACCTCGAGTTTTTCTAACGCTTCACGCTCTTTGGCAAGCTCGGCGCGCATCTGACTGTCTTTTGCACGGTCGAAATAGGTGACACCATCGACGATCGTCATCTCCGCGCGAGAATAGACGCTAAAAGGATCGCCGCTCCAAATCACCAGGTCCGCATCCTTGCCAAGCTCAATCGAGCCCGTTCGCTTGTCGATGCCGAGTTGTTTTGCGGGATTGAGAGTTATCATTTTTAAAGCATCTTCTCTCGGTACACCGCCGTATTTCATTACCTTTGCGGCATCCAGGTTCAAGCGACGCATCCGTTCATCTGAGTCAGAGTTGATGGAAACCACCACGCCGTTCTTCCAAAGGATATACGCGTTGTAAGGAATTGAATCGTATGCTTCAAGCTTATATCCCCAACTGTCGACAAAGATCGACACACCCGTCCCGCGTTTCGCGATCTCCGGAGCGATCTTGTACGCTTCGAGTCCGTGCTGAAGCGTAGCCACCCGAAATCCGAACTCATCCGCCAGTAACAAAAGATTGAGGTGTTCATCGGACCTGTATCCGTGGGCATGCACAAGTCGTTTCCCTTCAATGATCTCGACAAGTGGTTCAAGTTCCAGGTCTCGGCGCGGCTCTAATTTCGTCTTTTTCCCCCGGAAGTCATCCCACGTCTGTTTGTAGTTTCTGGCACGAACAAAAGCGTCACGCATCGTTTCGATAACACCCATGCGTGTGCGCGGATATCGGGGCGGTTGTCCAGCCTGCGATTGCGAACTCGCTCGCTTCGGGTTTTCCCCCATAGCAAACTTGATCCCGGGCGGGGCACCCGGAATCAGGTACTCCGCCGCCGGTCGACCCCATTTGAATTTCACCGTCGCACTCTGCCCACCGATCGAGTTCGCTGAGCCGTGCAGCAGCAGCGCAGATGTTACGCCGCCGGCCAACGCACGATATATCGAGATATCACTTGGATTCAAAACGTCGGCAACGTTCGTCATCGAAGTCACCGAGTACGAAAATTCGTTGATCGCGTCGAGCATCGTATGCGAGTGAGCATCGATGATCCCGGGAGCAACAAACTTTCCGCTCGCATCGATGACACGCGTTCCGGAGCCGGCCTTCAGGTTCCTGCCGATTTGCTCGATCTTGCCGTTTCTGATCAGCACATCCGTGCCCTCGAGCGTGCCCCGTACCGCCGTAAGAACCGTGGCATTTTGGATCAGAACGTCATTCGTCGCTTGTGCGGCGCTCGCCACCGGAGCGATCAATATCGCGCTTGCGATCAAGATTAGTCCAATATTTCTCATTTTTTTTCTCATTCAAAGATCCTTAAGGATTCTTCGTTCCTGCAAACGGTACTTGACCCTGATTTGAATCGATCGTACCGCTTATATTATTGCCGCTTACCGCGCCCTTCACGAATATATCGATCATCGTACCGCCGAATTCAACGCTTCCCGCGAAGCTGAATCCATCGGCTGTGACCTTCCCATCCTTGATATCCGTCGAGCCCATTTGTGACTGCATCGTTCCTGTCAAGATAGAGCCTTGTTGGGTCAAAGCAAGCGTCGCAGGCATCGGCTGTCCCGGAATCTCTATCGTTATGCTGTAATTACCGCCAACTGAGGCAACCGCCGCGGCGGCAGGTCCGGGTTTAGCAGCGTCGTCTTTCTTCGGCGGGTCTTTCATTTCGAAAAGGCTTCCGTCAATCAAGACAAATTTTGCATGCCGATCCTTACCAAAAAGATCGCCGCGGACGACAGTCAGATTCGCGATCTTTCCGTTTTCGATCGACCCGACACGATCGTCGATTCCAAGGATCTCCGCCGAACCCAGAGTCATAGCCCGGATCGCGGCATCTTTGTTCAAACCAGCTTCAACCGCCTTTCCAGCGTTCGTGAAATAATCGGCAAGAGTGCTGGTACCGCCGGATTGAAAACCTACCTTAATGCCAGCAGCAGCAAGCTTTGACGGGCCTTTTGGTGTCTCGGCCCGAAATCTAAGGAGCTCAAGGCTTTCGGGGTCGGCCTCAGCGGACGCCGCCGCCGTACGCTTCGGAAAATTCAGCGACAATAATACCGGCACATCCTGCGCTTTCAACCGATCGACAAATTTCCATGCCTCCTGGCCTCCGGCAATGATGGCTTTCAGACCTAGTTCCTTTACAAGATCAAGGGCTCGGCTGATCTCATTCTCGCGGTTTGCGTGAAACACGACCGGCATCTGCCTGTTTATGACCGGGAAGAGCGCCTCAAGCGACCGGTCGGCTTCAGGCCGTCTCATACCGCGAGTGTTTGAGGCGTATGAACGCTGAAGCATTTGGAGTCTCTTTGCGTCAAGCAGCATCTGCCTAAACGAAGAAAACGTGCCCAAAAGCGAGGCGGGATATTGTCCACCCCCGATCGTGGTAAACGAAAAGTGTTCAGCAAATGGCGACTTGATCACCATCGACGAAACCGAATCACCGGCTAGGTTAATTATTGCTGACTGCCCATTAAATATCCCGGTTCGCCCGGTCGTGACCGCAGTCGTAAAACCCGCGCTGCGGCTGCTTTCGAACTGGGCCCCGTCCGACTTGAGATCTTCAAGGACCAGCATCTCAGGCCGAAGTCCGACAGGGTAGTTCGAATTTGAAGCCGGCTGTGGTGAGGATGATTGTTGATTGCCGGTCGTGCGAGCCGGAGCCGACGGCATCCCGAGGTTCGTTAACGCATCTATAAATCCCGGGTACACCGTGAGTCCGCTGCCATCGACGAGTTGCGCGTCCGCCGGCGGCGTCACACTTGCTCCGACCGACTCTATCAAGCCGTCACGAACAACCACGGTCCCCTTTTCGATCGTGGGGCCCGAAACGGTCACAATGCGGGCATTCGCAATGGCGATCGATTGACCCATCGCGCATATGCCCAAGACCGAAACGATCGCTGCGAGCGCGAACAAAACGAACGAGATCTTCATATATTTTTCAGCGGAAAGATGAAATCTAGAAATGCTAGAAAGTGCTTTTACGGAAAGAATAATAGAAAAGTTTCAGCGGTGCAAAGCAGCCGCCGATCTCGGCACTTTGTTTTCCGGCTTGGTTCTTGTCACTGCAAAACTGAGGTAGAATTCCAATTATGGCTGCGTTAGTTCTATTCGACGGGGTTTGTAATTTTTGCAATGGTTCGGTGAATTTCATTATCGCAAGGGACCCAAATGGCTATTTCAAATTCGCGCCGCTCCAGTCCGAAATTGGCCGGGATCAAATTTGCCGACTTGGGATAAACGTCTCGGACATAGATTCGATCATATTGATCGACGACGGCCGGCCCTATTATCACTCAACGGCTGCGTTAAAGATCGCCGGGCAACTTAGCGGCCTGTGGCCACTATTGCGTGTCCTTATGATCGTTCCGCGGCCGCTGCGCGATGCCTTCTACAAGATAATAGCGCGTTACCGGTATCGTCTCTTCGGAAGGACCGAAGCTTGCATGGTACCCACGCCCGAGGTCCGGCAACGATTTATTGCGTAGTCCTTGTTGATTGAAAGATACCATTTTATGAGTTTTTCCTTAGAAACACTTGAATTCGAGAAATTGCTTGATCTCATCGGCCGCCACGCCCAAACTCCGATGGGACTTGCACTTGTCGAGAGAGTCCGTCCGCACACAAACAAGACCGAACTGGAGCGAGAGATCGCGATGGTTACTGAAGCGATCCTGCTAAACGAGAAGCAAGTCACCTGGTCTTTCAGCGGCCTCAGCGACCCGTCGGATGCGATCGCAATTTTGAAGGTCAGAAATGCGACACTTGAACCCCATCGGCTCATCGACCTCACCCAAATTTGCAATCAAGCGCTGTTTGTTAAGTCCTCGATCAATCCCGAGAAAATACTCGTTCCACGTTTGTGGCAGCTCGTCGAGGGTCTTCCACCTGCGCTTTTAGCAGCAATAGAAGGTATCACCAAGAAGTTGCTTCCGAGCGGCGAACTGGAAGATTCGGCCTCACCGGAACTCGCTCGACTTCGCCGTGAGATTTCAAACCAGCGCGCCCGCCTTACGAAATCGCTCGAGGCAGTACTCCGCGATTCAGGCGACGCCGTTCAGGATGAGATCGTCACGGTCCGAAATGAGCGTTTTGTCATACCAATAAAAGCTGACTTTCGAGGCAAGGTAGCGGGCGTTGCTCACGGGTTTTCATCGTCGGGTGCAACGGTGTTTATCGAACCACTGGCGGCGATCGAGGCAAATAATGAGCTTCAGAACTTGCGTGGTAAAGAAGAACGCGAGGTCGCCCGGATCATGTTTGATTTGACAGAAGACCTGCGGGAACAATTACCGGCAGTCGAACTCGCGGTCAATTCGGTAGCCGAACTCGATCTGGTCAAGTCGAAATTAGAATTCGCCAGAAAGTTTGGTGGAATCGTGCCAGAAATTACGGATGACGAAACACTCCAATTTGTCGACGCAAGGCACCCTCTGCTCGAAGAAAATCTCCGCGGCCAAGCCTCGGTGGTACCTTCGAGCTTTGAACTTTCGAAGAAAACGCCGTTGATGATCATCTCTGGTGCGAATGCCGGTGGAAAAACGGTTGTGCTGAAGACGGCCGGGCTGCTTAGCCTGATGGCAATCTCCGGCCTACCGGTTCCTGCTAGGAAGGCCCGAATTCCGTTCTATCGTTCGGTGATGGCGGATATCGGTGATCATCAATCACTGTTGGCGAATCTATCGACGTTTTCATCGCATATGTCGAACATTGCGGATATGCTCCAAAACTGTTATGCGCCTGCGCTTGTCTTGCTTGACGAAGCCGGTACTGGTACCGACCCGGAAGAAGGTTCTGCTCTCGGTGTAGCGATCGTTGATCATTTTCGTCGAGAATGCGGGGCGCAGGTAATTGCTTCGACCCACTATCGGGGCCTAAAGATCTATGCGGCGAACGACGAGAATGTTGTTAACGCATCGGTTGAATTCAACGAGAAAACCCTCCAGCCGACGTACCGTCTTTTGCTTGGACTGGCGGGAGCTTCGTCGGGCATCGAAATCGCCAGGCGCTTCGGCATTTCAGCCGATGTGATCGAAAAGGCACGACAGAATCTGGATATTTCCGCTCAGGTGGCAGAGAATTACCTTCGAAAACTGCAGACTGAATCAACAAGCGCAGAAGACCTTAGGATCGCACTTGAAGAAGAACGCGAAGCCGTCGCGATGAAATATGCATCGCTTGAGGTTGAAGCCGGCAAACTCGAAAAGGAACGCCGGCGACAGTTTGAAGATGAACTGGCCCGTGTGATGGATGAGTTCGACCGCCAGTCCAGAGCTTTTATTCAAACGCTCGAGGATAAAATCCTAAAAAACAAACTAGAAAAGGAACGGGTCGCGAGAAAAGCTGAATTAAACCGGGCGATGACGTCGAAGATCCAGAGTTCGAAGGTCAAAACAATTGGTCAAGCGAGCGGTACCCAGAGCCCGGTCGGTCGCGCGATCGGGACTATCGACGTAGGATCGAGAGTGATCACGACCTTCGGAAATATTGGTACGGTCGAAAGAATCGATAAAGAAGTTGCCGAAGTACTGGTTGGCGGGATGAGGCTGCGAGAAAAGATCGCGAATCTTCAAGTTGCAGCATCTGAACATCCGACTTCTGGAAGCCGAGCTGAAAAGTTGCAAAAGCAAACAAAGGAATCCAGTCTGCGATTGGATTCCGCCGATGCCGAGTCTGAGCTGAACCTTATCGGAAAAACGACGGCGGAAGCCGAATATGAGATCGATCGCTTCCTCGATGAGGCATATCTTGCCTCGTACTCGCGCGTACGGATCATCCACGGTTTCGGAACCGGTGCGTTGAAAAATTTTGTACATCATTACTTAAAGGGTCACCCTCACGTTGAACAATTTGCATTTGCACCGCAGAATCAGGGTGGAAATGGTGCTACAATTGCGGATTTGAAGCAGTAAGTAACCTTAGTCGCCAAGTCAGTTTTTGGATTTTCTCAAAAACTGCGCAATACCGATAAATGAAAGATAGTCTTGTTACGATCGCGTACATTGCCGCGAGTGCTTTGTTTATACTGAGCCTCGGCGGCCTATCCAAGCAGGAAACTGCCCGCCGCGGCAACTGGTACGGAATCATTGGAATGATCATCGCCCTAGCCGCGACTGCAGCCCGAATGGAGTTCGGAAGCTTTGGTATACTCGCGGCCGTGCTTGTCCCGGGGATGTTGATCGGTGCTTTTGTCGCTTCGCGAGTACAAATGACGGCGATGCCGCAGCTCGTCGCTATACTGCACAGCTTTGTGGGCCTCGCGGCGGTACTGGTCGGTTTTGCGACATATCGCGGCGAACATCAACTTGCAACCGGAGAACAAGGGCTTCATCTGGCGGAGATCTTCATTGGGGTTTGCATTGGTGCCGTTACCTTTACCGGATCCGTCATTGCGTTCGGAAAACTTCAGGGAACGATCGGCGGCCGTCCTCTGCTACTTCCCGGACGACATATCATCAATATCATTATATTGATCGCGACGGCAGCCCTAGCGGTTTGGTTTATGCTTTCGCCAGGCACTGACGGACAATCCGCGCTGTTCGCAGCCGCGATTCTGACAGGTATTCTTGGGGCTCATTTTGTTATGGCTATAGGCGGTGCTGATATGCCCGTCGTTGTTTCGATGCTTAACAGCTACTCGGGATGGGCGGCCGCCGCCGCCGGATTTATGTTGGGCAACGATCTTTTGATCATCACAGGTGCCCTTGTCGGAAGCAGCGGAGCCATTCTTAGCTATATAATGTGCCGCGGTATGAACCGGTCGTTTTTGAGCGTAATGCTCGGCGGTTTTGGCACTGAAGCCGGCTCGTCTCCCGGTTCTTCTGCAGCTCCCCAAGGCGAGGTGATATCCATCGATGTAGAAGGTGCCGCCGATTTGCTGGTGCACGCCCGCAAGATCGTGATCGTCCCCGGATACGGGTTGGCCGTGGCACAGGCACAGCACTCGCTTGCCGCGGTTATAAATTTGTTGAAGGAAAATGGTGCTGATATCCGTTTCGCAATACATCCGGTCGCGGGACGGCTACCCGGTCATATGAATGTTCTGTTGGCCGAAGCTAATATTCCGTACGATATCGTGTTCGAGATGGAAGAAATAAACGAATCTTTGAAGGATCAGGACGTCGCAATGGTGATCGGTGCTAACGACATCGTGAATCCTTCGGCGATGGAGGATCCGGGTTCCCCGATCGCCGGTATGCCGGTACTTCGTGTGTGGGAGGCACGCGACGTCATTGTCATGAAACGCAGCATGGCCAGCGGATATGCCGGCGTCGATAACCCGCTATTCTACAAGGAAAATACCCATATGCTCTTCGGCGATGCGAAAAAAGTAGTTGATGAGATATTGACCGCCATCCGCAATTAATCTTCCCAATATCCATATTTGGTGATATGATTCCCGACGCAATTTCAAATGTGGAGGAATTTTATGAGTAGCGCCACATCTCCAGAGATGTCAACCCTGAAAACCCGCCTGAAGGACACGTGGATGGCAGGCGATTTTTCCGAGATAGCAAAACATATAGAGTCAACGGCTGAGTCATTCGTTGAACGGCTCGACATCACGCCCGGAATGAAGGTGCTCGATGTCGCATGCGGCAGCGGTAACCTTGCAATAGCCGCGGCAAAAAAAGGTGCCGATGTAACTGGAATCGATATTGCCGACAATTTGATCGAAGCAGCGCAGAAGCGGGCCGAGGCCGAAGGGTTGCAGATCCGACTCGAAGTCGGCGACGCGGAAGCAATGCCTTATGAGGACAACTCATTCGATCTCGTAATGACGATGTTCGGTGCAATGTTCGCGCCGCGGCCGGAAGTAACGGCTTCCGAGCTGATTCGCGTCTGCCGGCCCGGCGGCCGTGTCGCAATGGCAAACTGGACGCCAGAAGGATTTGCCGGCCAGATGTTCAAACTCGCTGGCAAATATATCCCGCCACCAAATATGCCACCGGCTGTCCAATGGGGCGTCGCCGATATTGTAAAGGAACGGTTCGGAGAACGTGTTGTGAATTTGACAACCACTCCCAGAATAGCCGACATGGTATTCGATTATCCGCCGTCCGAAGTCGTCGAGCTGTTTCGCCGTTATTTCGGCCCGACTGTTATGGCGTTCAAGGCCATTCCACCTGAAAACCATGAAGCATTTCGAAAAGATCTCGAAGATATATGGACAGTTCACAATACCGTTAGCGATGGGACAAGAACTGATGTAAAAGGTGAGTTCTTAGAAGTTATTGCCGAAAAGAAATAGGTCAGCTTCGATCGATCTTTAAGAGCTCGATCAAGGCAAGCCGCTTGACCACACTACCCTTTTCGAGGTGCTGCTCGATTATTTCCGGCACGTCGTCGGCGGTAACTTGCGCATACCAAACACCTTCCGGGTAAATAAGAACAGCGGTTCCGATCGAGCAAAATCCGACCGATCCACAATCGGTAAGAACGACCTCGCCCATCGGATTCCGGCCCTTTGATTCCTTCCCTTGACGGATTCCTTTTGCCTCTAATTCCCGTATAAATGCGGCCTTGACGTCGGCGCTACCTAACGCAGAACACGATTTTCCGTTACATACGAACACGTGGTGTTTTATTGGCGCTTGCGTTACCGGCGCTAGTTTTTCCAGCTGCTCTCGGTCGTCAATAAACTTCGGCTTAGCCATAACAACATTGTGCCACAACTGAGAACCAGCAGCATGTGGTTGTTGTAGGCTATTCGTCACATGGTTCCCAGGTGGTCACCCACACCCCTATTCACGAGATTTTACCGGCAAAGAAATGCGGCTCTGAAGCGTCTAAGTCGAGGTATTTTTTTAGTTTGTGATAAAATTTCGCTTACGAACCGGTATAGAAACGCATGGCGTCAGGCATTATCATTCACATTATGGTCGGGGCTGAGAAGCGCACCGAATTCTTCACCGAAGAGCTTATCCGCATTGGATCCGGCCCCGATGCGGACCTGCAGATCCATGGTTCCGGGTTGTCATCAGGTTCCATTTGGCTGGAACTGCAGAATGCGGAACGCGTTTATCGCATTGTGAATTTTGATGAGTCGCTCGACCTCAAGGTCAATGAAAGTCCCGTTGGAAGATATCTTGCGATATCTGATGGCGATATCGTTACGATTGGCGGATCTAATATTTCGTTTTCGTTTTTCTCGCTTACGTCAAGATCGTCGCTTATTACAACAAGTCGTGATCACAGATTGGTCGCGCCGTTCATCGAAGAAGCTGCGCTCGAATCAGCGACAACACCCCAGCGCGACGACGCAAAGGCTTTCCTTAGAGAATTTACGCGGGAATTGGCACGTGAAGTATCATGGTCGACCAAGTTGATCGTGCTTGTTCTCGCGCTTGGCTTCCTATCGGGGATCTTGTACCTCGGATACGCCGTCAGCAATGGACTTCGGGAAAACCGGGAACAGTCGGTTAAACAGAACGACATCATTCAGAGGCTCGAAGAACAGCTTGGCCAAACTAACGATCAGCTTGGGCAGCTCGATAAGACAAATAAAGACATCATTAAGACTGTTTCACTTGCGCCGAACCTGCGAGTAGAATACGGCAGCGGCGTTTGCTTGATCGTCGGCGTATACGATCTGGTGGACAAGCGGTCGGGAAAAGTCTTGCGATACTCAACCCAGCTCGCCTATCAAGGGAATCCGTACGAACCGGCGATTCCTAATGATTCTGCCGTACCGCCTGTAGCGGCTCCCCAATCGCTTTTGACTACTGAGGGCGACGGTTCACCGGTAGAGTATGACTTCATCGGAACCGGCTTTCACGTTGGCAGCGGCTATATTGTCACGAACCGTCACGTTCTGCGACCGTGGGAAGAGGATGATCTTGTTAAACAGATGATGAGAGATTCTAATGGACGTGCCCGGGTAAAGCGATTGGTCTTATATTTTCCGAATATGCCTCAGCCATTTCCCGTGAAGGTGAAGCAGATCGGCGGCCGTGAGGATCTTGCGGTTGGGACGATCGATTCGGCTTCGCTATCGCCCGAAATTCCCGTCTTGCCGCTGGATGCAGAAACCGACGCATCGGCTATCGGTAAAACGGTAGTTACCATGGGTTATCCGAATGGCCCCGATAGGCTCCTTGCGATGGTGGACGACGAAGAGGCGAAATCAATTAACTCCCGATTCGGTAATTCTCGCCAGAACCTGATCAACTTTCTGGCCCAGTCCCGAAAGATCGTTCCGTTGACAACCCAGGGATTGATCACGGATCTTGATAGTCGGCGGATCGTCCATGACGCCAAAACCGCAGAGGGCGGCTCAGGTGCTCCACTTTTCGGTCAAACAGGTAAGGTTATCGGGGTCAATTTCGGCGTGTTTACCGAGAACACGGCCGCAAATATGGCGGTCCCGATCCGCTTTGCGATCGAGCTTCTTAGAAAAGCTGGCTGGAGGACCGGGGAAGAACAACAGGCCGATGCGGCACATGAAAACCAACTAGCCGGGGCGGATCCCAATGCAAATGCGGCGGCGCAAAGCAAACTTCAGTAGGGTACGGTTTCTGCTTACTAATACTTGCTCCTAAACTATGAAAATCGAAAATAGTGCCTTGGCTTTTATCGGATGCGGCGTAATGGCCGAATCCATTATAGCCGGACTGCTGCGCGAAAAGGTCGTTGCGCAATCGCAGATCGTGGCCAGCCATCCACGTGCAGACCGTCGAGAATATCTGGCCGATAAATACGGGATCGAAGTATTCGGTTCGAATGTCGACGCGGTTGCTTCGCTTCCCGCCAATGATTCGACTGTCGTTCTTTGCGTGAAGCCCCAAAGATTGAATGTCCTTTTGTCGGAACTTTCCGGCACCGTGGGACCCGGACATCTTATCGTGTCGATCGTTGCCGGAGGACGTATCGACACAATTGCGACTGCACTTAGCAATGACCTGATCGTACGCGTGATGCCGAATACCCCGTCGCAGATCGGGGCAGGAATGGCAGTCTGGACCTGCTCAGAACGCGTAGACGATGGCCACAAGGGCCAGGTACGCAAGATTCTGTCCGCACTCGGACGAGAGTTGTTTGTCGAGAATGAGAATATGATCGATATGGCCACGTCTCTGAGCGCAACCGGACCGACATATATCTTTATGGTAATGGAGGCAATGACGGACGCCGGAGTTCACTTGGGTTTTTCGCGTGAGATCTCAAAGGAATTAGTGCAGCAGACAATGCTTGGATCCGTGATGTTCGCGATCGAATCGAACAAGCACCCGGCCGAACTTCGAAATATGGTTACCTCGCCCGGCGGCACGTCAGCCGAGGCTATCTATCAAATGGAAAAGGGTTCGCTGCGTACGGTTCTATCGAAGGCGATCTACGCTGCATACAAGCGCGCCGTGGATCTTGGAAAGAATAAATAGATCAGGCATGACGTTTGTCCTCTTCACCTAACTCACCTATCTTTGCCATTAGAAAATCCGCGATTTCCTTGTGAGTGCGGAGGCGGTCACCCTTCGCGTAGAACTGCTCAAGGTCCAGCGGTTGCCCGAACCAGATCCGCACCTTTTCGCCGCCCATCCAATTGCCTAGGATCTGCTTCGTCAGATCGTTCCCGAGGCCTGCGATAAATACGGGTATAACTTGTGGCCGGGCCGAATATATGACCTTACCGATTCCTGGCTGTGCCGGCAGAAAGCTGTAAGGATCGTCGCTCAAATTCCTTTTGCCTTCCGGATGAAATCCGATGACGTTGTAGCGGCCGATTGAACACAGCTGAATCAATCGACGAACGGAGAACTTATCGAATGCCCTCTTTTCGGACTCGCCTTCCTCCCTGAAAAATGGCGGATACATCGCCCACCAGCCCATCACAAGATTTACAAACCATCCAACGGGGTTGTTATAGAAGAATTTAGCGCGAACGGGAAAAAATAGCTCTATCGGGCGTTTCGTCCGGCGAAACAAGACGCTTGAGACCGTGTATAAATCGAAGAACGAGCGATGATTTGCAACTAGTACAAGTGGCCGGTCCGCGTCTGTGGTTTCGACATTTTCAATGCCGAATACGTTCATCAGATTGTATGTCGCCAGATTAATCCAAAGCGATCCGATGTGGCGCTGGCATAGTGTCCAGAAACGCTTCCATGCACCAAGGTTCATCCGATGGGTCAGCCAAAACGCCGTTCGCTCAACTCCGTTCAGTACAGAAATCTCTTCGCGGGAAGGAACCAGCGGTTCGCGGGCTTCAATGGACTGGGCACCGCTGTCCATTTTCACAATCTCGTTCGTCATAGTTACTGATAAACGCGTGAAACGAAAGTACCGCTCATAAACTCCTCCGGGTCTATCTGGCTTTGAAGGACCACTCCTTTGTATTTTCCGGAAAGGAGCATCATCGCAGATTCACACAGCGGTGCGGCCGTGGTCGTTTGGATCGCTCGAATCGATTTACCGTCAAGCTTCAGCGGTTCGATGAAATATGCCTTTTCGATCATCCGTCGGCGGCCCCGGATGTCAAAGCCATCCACAGAGGCATGTACAAGAACGAGATCATCTTCGACGGATGGTACGTTTTCGAGCATTACTTCCTGTAACTTGTCCGGCAAACACTTGTCCTTCGGCAGTTTGCGAACGATGGACTCGACCCAATCATAATGTCCCACATAGCGAATCGTCTTATAATCAAGTTCTCTCGATTTGCCTTCGAAGAAATCCGGCAGGTCGGCGGCACCACCAGATGTTAGATCCGCCTCGTAGGCCCTTGAGCCTATAATGATCCTTTCCCGTGACGATAGAGCGGGTTTCTCCGTGATCGCGTAGTCGCGCAGCACCCGTGAACTTTTGACGTATTCCGTGGCCACCCCTATTGGCGACCATGTAAAACCATAGAAATGCGGGGCATGAGCGTGGGCCGTAAGCGCACCGACCTTCATCCCGATCCTCTCTACTTTCTCATTCTCGTGTTTCGCGGCAAACTCGTTGTACAGCGCCATCGCGAGCACGTTTATGAATCCAGGCGCGAGGCCCGTTTGTAAGATAAAACCCGTTTCACAACCATTTGCGAGCTCCATTATCTCGGCCGTTTCGGCGACATATTCGGTGAGATTCGCGTAGTGCATTTTGAAATCGCGGGAATATCTCGCCATCCGCGGCGCCTGTCCTCCGGGCGAGCAATCAAGCAGCACGTCAGCCAGCTCGAACGCCGTACGCATAGCTTCACTGATTCCTTCCGGGGGCATAAGAAGCGTCTCGATCGATGACGTCTTCGACGACGATCGCGCCACGAAGTTCTTTGCTTTGTTAAGGTTAGCCTCGTTAACATCGCCTAGAATTATTTCGATCTCAATATTGCTCCACTCTCGTAATAGCAGAGCCGCGGCCTCGCCGATCCCACCTGCACCGGCAATAAAAATCGTTTTTGACATATAAGAAAGTTCGAACTTAAGCCCACTGTGGGGTCGGATCGTAAATCTTACTCTATATTAAAATATTTAGCGTTTGGATGATGGACGATTATCGCCGATGTCGATTGCTCCGGATCGAGCATAAATTCGTCGGTGAGTTCGACCCCTATGCGTTCGGGTTGAAGCAGTTCGAACAGCTTTGTTTGATCAGCGATATTCGGGCACGCCGGATAACCAAAACTGTACCTCGAACCCTGATATCCCTGGTGAAAAAGTTTTGCCAAGGTGGGCGCATCATTTCCTGCGATATCTAATTCTTCCCGGATCCGCTTGTGCCACATTTCCGCGAGTGCCTCGGCAGACTCGACCGATAGGCCGTGAAACAGTAGGTAATCGGTGTAGTTATCCGATTTGAATAGCTCGGCTGAATGTACTGACGCTTTTCGCCCCATCGTGACGAGATCGAATGCAACGACGTCCATCCGGCCGGATGTGTCCGACATAAAATAATCGGCAAGGCAGAGACTCTTTCCACTGCGCTGCTCCACTGGCTGCCGAGGGAACGTAAACCGAATCCGCTCGGTCCTCTCATCATCCTGATAAATAATAAGGTCATTGCCGCTTGATTGACACGGGAAGTAGCCATATACAAGCTTCGCTTCCAGCAAACCCTCACGGATCGCTTTCGCCTTGATCTCGGCGAACTTCGGATAAACCGTTTCCTCCAGGATGACTTTGTACTCTTCGGGCGACTTCCGGCCCTGTTTGTACTGCCATTGTCCTTTGAACAACGCAGTTTCGTTGATATATGCAAATACTTTGGTCAGGTCCTTGATCTCAACCATCTTCGAACCGTAAAACGGCGCTGTCGGGATCGTTTCGGCCGGACTGATCTGGGAACTCACCGTGTTAGTCGTGTCGCCCAAAGCCCGCGTCGACGCTCTAGCTGCGACGATGCCAAGTTTAGCGTCCTCGCCAACCAAGTCTTCAGAATCGGAGACGGTCTGGATTCCGCTTGCCACACTACTAGCTGGTCGGGATTCGGCCTTTGCCCCCACGACGGCCGTCTTTGACTTCTCGGCACCTTCAGCGTACTTGTTGGTCAGCTTGTCCATTGCATGCAGCCCGTCAAAGGCATCGCGGGCATAGAACAGCTTGCCGTTATATAAGGGGATCAGATCGGCATCGACGTATCGTCGATTGAGCGCGGCGCCGCCCAAAATGACCGGTACGTTGATCCCGCGTTCGTTCATTAGCTCGAGGTTATCCCGCATAACAAGCGTAGATTTCACAAGCAGGCCGCTCATCCCAATGGCGTCGGCTCCGGTTTCTTCCCAGGCGCGCAGAATGTCGTCGATCGGCTGTTTGATCCCAAGATTTACTATTTTATAGCCATTGTTCGTCAGTATAATATCCACGAGATTTTTTCCGATGTCGTGAACATCACCCTTGACCGTGGCGAGCACCAGCGTGCCTTTGCTTGAGCCTTCAACCTTGTCCAAAAACGGCTCAAGAAACTTCACAGCGGCCTTCATTGCCTCGGCGGACTGAAGTACAAAAGGCAGCTGCATTTGTCCAGAACCGAACAGGTCGCCGACGGTCTTCATTCCGTCGAGCAGAATGCCGTTTATGATCTCGAGGGGTGGATAAGATTCCAACGCCTTTTTCAACGAATCTTCGAGCCCGATCTTTTCTCCGTCAATAATATGATGCTTGAGACGCTCTTCGACTGGCAGACTGGTTATATCCGGCTTGATCGATTGGGCCGTCTTTCCCTCAAACAGTTTGGTGAATTCGATTAACGGGTCGTACGTGCAAACATCGCCATCGAAATTCCGGCGATCGAATATCAGGTCGCGGGCAACCTCGATTTCGTGCTCATTGAACCGGATCAGCGGCAATATCTTCGAAGCATTGACGATCGCGGAGTTCATTCCGGCTTCGACGCAATCGTTTAGAAACACTGAGTTCAGCACTACGCGTGCCGCAGGGTTCAGACCGAATGAAATGTTCGAAACGCCCAGAATGATATTGGTCTCGGGCATTTCAGCACGGATCTGACCGATCGCTTTGATGGTTTCGTCAGCGTTTTTGCGATCCTCTTCGATCCCGGTTGATACAGGCAATGCGAGCGGATCGAAGAAAATATCGTGCGCCTGAATCCCGCTCTCGACGGCTTGTTTCAACGCTCGGCGAGCGATCCGTATTTTGTCCTTGGCCGTACGGGCCATTCCCGCTTCATCGATTAGGCCGATGACGACACCGGCACCGTATCTATTCGCAAGATCGAGAACTTTCAGAAATCGCGGCTCGCCGTCCTCATAGTTTGTCGAATTCATCAGGCTCTTGCCGCCGGCGTGCTCGAGTCCGGCTTCCATCTTTTCCCACTCGGTCGAATCGAACATGAGCGGGATCTTTACATTTGTCGCGAGACGCGCGGCGAGCTCGTGCATATCGGCCACGCCGTCGCGGCCGACGAAATCGACGTTTATGTCGAGCACATGAGCGCCTTCTTTTTCCTGAGACTTGGCGAGATTTACAAGCCCGTCCCAATCCTCGGCGTCGAGCAGGTCGCGCATCTTCTTCGAACCCGAAGCGTTAACTCGTTCGCCGACTATAAGAAACGACGCATCCTGTGTGTACGGCTGTTGAAAGTAGATCGATGACGCCGATGGTGCCAGTTTAGAGTTACGCGGCTTGGGTGATGTGTTCTGAAGCTGCTCGGCCACAAGCCTAAGATGCTCGGGTGACGTGCCGCAGCATCCACCGACAATGTTTGCACCGAAATCCTTGGCGAAATGCGTCACCTGGGCGGCAAAGCTCTCAGGCGTTTCATCGTAATGCTGTTTGCCATCTTTCACCTCTGGAAGGCCGGCGTTCGGCAGCACGGAAACCGGTAGCGGCGAATTTTCGCACAAATGGCGAAAGCTGTCCGTCATATGCTTCGGCCCGGTACCGCAGTTCATCCCGATCACGTCGATCGGGAAAGGCTCAAGCGCCGTCAATGCAGCGCCGATCTCTGTCCCGTTGAGCATCGTGCCGAAGGTCTCGATCGTAACCTGTGCGATCACGGGGATCTTAACCCTATTAGCTTCAAAGAATTCGAAGATCACGGCGAGTGCAGCCTTGGTTTGAAGGAGGTCCTGACAGGTCTCGACAATAAAGATATCTGAACCACCATCGAATAGGCCGCGGATCTGCTCGCGATAGGCTTCTTTTAACGCCGGGTAAGTGATATGGCCGAGTGTCGGCAGTTTGGTTCCTGGCCCGATCGAACCCGCAACGAACCGCGGTTGCGCGGGAGTCGAAAAATCATTCGCAATTCGCTTTGCGAGCTCTGCTGATTTCCTGTTTACGTCGTATGTTTTCTCGGCGATCCCGAATTCGGCAAGGACCACTTCGCTGCCGCCAAAGCTGTTGGTCTCGATAACGTCGCAGCCGACACCAAGAAAGCTTGCGTGCACCTTTTCTATTGCATCAGGACGCGTATACAGAAGATTCTCCGAGCAGTTTTCGAAATTCGGCCCGCCCCAATCGTCGATCGTCAAATCCAGCCCCTGAAGATTGCTGCCCATTGCACCATCAAAGATGATAATCTTTTCGTTTAATAGCTCGAGAAACGTAGTCATGAAGATTGCAAACTGAAAAAAAAACTCCGCGCCAATCAAGCGCAGAGTTTCGTGCCCTCAGTAACTCCTTGCTCTTTAGCCGCTTGTTTTACGTGGCCGCAAGTCGCAATAACTCACCACACCATGAAATATAAGAGTTTAAAGACTCAGGGGACTATAGTCAACCCTGATCTGGCTTCCTCAAACTATCGGTTTACTCCTGTATAGCGGCCTTGAACTGCGATTCCTGCATAGTTATGAACGCCATAACATTCGCTTGATTCTTGAACTTCTCCTTGAGTAGGTCAAAGGCTTCTTGACCGCGAGGGTCGGCTAAGTCGACGATAGCCGTGATGCCCCGGAATATCCCGTTGAAATCGTTGTCCGTAAGGGCCTTCTTGAAGTTGCCTGCGATAAGTGGATACGCTCGTTTATCGCCCTTACCGACAGCGCCAATAACCTCAAGCGCAGCCGCACGTACGCTCATTGGATGTGATTTGTCGGTAGCCAGTGGATAGGCCAAGTCGAAGCCTAGTTTGTCCCCAAGTTCGGCCAGGCCGGACAATCCAGCGATGGCGATCTTACCACGCCATGACCTAGTTTTGACCAGCTTTTCGAGTGCGGGAAAGGCCTTTGGGCTCTTGGTATTTCCAAGAGCCGACGCGGCCTGCTCGACAACCGTGTAACTAGGATCATCGAGGAAAGAAAGGTAGAGATCAGCGTATTTCGGATCGTTGGTTTCCCCGAGAAGTTCGAGTGCGTCCGCACGGATCAATGGCTTTGCGTCCTTCGTAAGCCGCTCTATCACCGCAGTCGTCACATCATCCAGTTTCACCGCAGGCGCTTCCAAGCCAGGTGGTGTGTCAGGCGAGTAGAGCGCAGCGATCTCTGATAGTGCCGCTCGCCTATTACGCCAGAATGTATCTTTCTCCGCAGCATTCAAAAGAACCGTGTCGATCGCGATTCTATTCGCAGCGGTGGATTTCTTCCGCACCTCGCCCATTGCCCATCGGCGTCCAAGCACGTCCGTATCATTTTGGATCTGATATACAAGGTCATCGACGGATTTCTCGAACTTCATTTCTTTGACGAGTGAACCTTGATAATCGAAGTTGACGAGTCGCGGTTTTGTGGCCGAAGAGAAGCTAAACACGTTTTCCGCTTGCGGCTTGAGCCAAACGCGCTCGACCTTGTTGTCCACAGCGATATCGACATAAGTCTGGAAGTATTCAACCTGTGGGAACTCGTTCTTCGGGTCAACTTTCTGTGTCTGCTTTACGGTAACTTTTAGGGTCTTGCCCGCGGCGTCATACGCTTGGGTAACTTGAAATACTGGATGACCCATCTTGTACAGCCACTGGTCAAAAAACGCGTCCATCGATTGACCGGTCGATTCTTCGATCGCGATGCGAAGATCTTCAGTAGATACCGGCTGATGGGCGTTTTGAGTCAGGTAGCGGTTCAGCGACCTGAAAAAGCCTTCATCACCGAGATGCTTTCGGAGCATATGCAGCACGGCAGCGCCGCGCGGATAAGCGTAGGCATCGAACATCGCATCTTTGTTCGCGTAATTCTTCGTCACGATCGGCCGTCGAACCCCTTGATTCCAGCTGCCGAAATAGCTCTGCTGATTGCCTCGCACATTCGTGTAAAGAAATTCATCGCTGCCTTGTTTATGTTCCTGATAAAGGGCATCGAAATAGGTAGCAAAAGACTCGTTAAGCCATATCTGACCCCACTCACGGGTCGTTACATAGTCGCCAAACCATTGATGAGCCAGCTCGTGAGCCTGAAGCGAATCGCTGTCGTCATCCAGCAGCTCTCGCTCGTCGAGGATCATTTCTTCGATCATCGTAGTAGCCGAGATGTTCTCCATTCCGCCGCCAAAGTCTTCGACGAACGACTGGGCGTACTTTGCGTATGGATACTTCACACCCGTGATCTCAGAAAAAAACCGGACCATGTCAGGCAGATTCTTCACCGTCGCCGCAACCTCTTTGGTTTCAGCCTTATAACCGTAATTGCTGATCGGGATGCCATTCCATTCCTGCTTTACGTCGGTATATTCGCCCACCACGATAGACGTCAGATAATTGGTGTAAGGAATGTCCATTTTCCAATGGAAGGTACGCGTCCCGTTGCCGTTATCCTTATCTTCGACGAGCCTTCCATTCGAGACTACGGTGTATTTGCTATCAACCGTCGCACGAAGTTCGGAGGTCCGGAAATCATTCGGGCTGTCGTATGACGGGAACCAGTATCGGTTGAATTCAGTCTCGCCCTGCGACCATATCTGATACGGTTTAGACGGCTCGTCGTCAGTAGGCCTAATAAAGCGCAACCCTCGGCCAAAACCGCCGATCGCGGTGTCGCTTTCAGAAGTATTTACGTGATTCGTTCGGTACTCGATCTTGATCGAAACGTCCTCGCCGCCTTTTACCGTACGATCAAATACTATTTCGAGATTGTCATTATCTTTCTTGGCGTCGTAGGTGTACTTCAGCGGGCTGCCGCCTGCGATCGACACACCGCTGATCGTCATAGCCGCCGCGTCGAGGTTGACCAAGTTTGAGTCCTTAAATGGCGCGAGTGTTACAGTTGTGCTGCCGTAAGCCGACTCCCTTTCCCAATCGAACTGTAAGTCGATGGCGACATGCTTGACGTCGATGCTCCGCGAACGGATCCAGTTAACTGGGGGGAGCTTATGGACCTCGGCCTCGGCGGCGGTTTGAGTAAAACCGATAGACGAGAACGCAAAAAGAACTGCGAATAACAGCGCGATCGGGTGGCAGCGGATGTATTTGGTCATATGATTCTAGTGGTTGAAAATCGAAATCTATCTACGTCGATGAAGCGCCAAAGGTTTCGATAAATGCGAAAATGCCGCACCTTACGGTTCGTTCGAAACGCGAGGCGCAGCATTTTGTTTTGATCTGCCAACCTAGCCGCGGTTGGTCATATACTTAAGCGCCATCGAGGCGATGTCGTCGAGTGAGCTTCCGTCGCGGTCACTGTCCAATGCGCTTGATGCAAGATCGAGGATCGGGTTTCCGGAAGATTGTGCCTGCTGATTCAAGCCGCCGAGCAAGCCTCCCAGGCCGTCGGCGCCCAGGCCCTGTTCCTGCTTCTGTTTACCCAGGTAACCCATTACGATCGGGGCAAGAAACATAAGGATCTGGGCCACCTGGCCAAGTCCCAACCCGGTCCGGCTGCTTACTTCCTGCGCCACCTGGCCTTGAGATCCCCCAAGGATGTGACCAAGTATTCCACCCGCGTTTGCCTGCGGCGGCGGAGCTTCCTGTTGCTGTTGTCCACCAAAGATCAGGCTGCCAAGTCCGCCAAGATTATCGAGTATGCCGCCGTGCTGGTCACGTTCCAACGCATTATTAAGACTTTCAGCGCCCGAAGGCGAGGCGACATTGTTCGCCAAACCGCCGAGAATTGCTGGAAGCGCCATTTGAATCGCCGAATTTACTATCGATTGATCGGCACCGACGTTTTGGCTGATCTCGTCGACCGCCTGAATTCCCTGCTGTTGGCCGAGAAGATCCTGTAGTGAAAACATATTATTTTTCTCCCTTTTGTTAAATTCAAAATTGTCCGTATATTTTAACAGAACTGTTAGTTCCTTATCAAAATGCATCGTCTCGCACTCGTTCGATCTCATGCACCATTGGCTGCTGCCGTCACCCTCGCGATAATGATCACATTCGCAGGATGCAGGTCCGAGCGTCCGGTGACCGATTTCGTTTCGACATTGTCAGTAACTGGTGGTGAATTTGGTGAGCCGTTCGGCATCACAGAAAAGGACGGACAGATCTACGTGTCAGACGGCGATAAAGGCGTCATATACCGCATTTCTGACGGTGGAGGAGACCTTGAAGTATTTGCCGCGGGCTTTCACACACCTTCAGGTATTGCTTTTACGGAGAAACGGAGTCTGATCGTCGCCGATTCCGGCTCACATACGATCAAAGAGATATCCGCCAACGGAAGTGTTGAGATCGTAGCCGGTGTCGAGGGCCGATCGGGATTCGCGGACGGTGACGCGGCTTCGGCGCTGTTCAATTCGCCGATCGGCGTTGCTGTATCTCCGTCCGGAGCAATATTTGTTGCCGATACATACAACGATCGCATACGGGTCATCGAGAAGGGAACTGTGCGAACTCTCTCTGGAAGCGTGCAGGGATTCGCCGACGGCGCCGCACTTGTCGCGCGATATGACACGCCTTGCGGAATTGCGCTACTAGATGATAGCCGTGCGATCGTTGCCGATTCGGGGAATGGGCGAATACGACTCGTGAATTCAAACGGTACCGCCTCGACACTCGCCGGCAATGGGACGATTGAGGTAAAAGACGACTTTCTCTCATCCGCGTCATTTTTCCGGCCAGTCTCCGTTGCCGTTTTGAACGACGGTTCAATCTATGTTGCCGACGGAAACGCGATCCGTGTTATTGAACCCAGAATTTTTCCTTTTGTAAGGACAATATCCCCGGACGTAGGTGGAGGTTCCAGGGATGGCCCGAGTAGCCTTGTACGCTTTAACCGCCCCTCGGGACTAGTTCTTAATGCCATAGGACGCCTGTTGGTCACTGATAGCGAGAATCGATCTATCCGGGTCTTCTCGGGCAAATCAAAAATATCTGCGACTTCAAACAACAGCGATGCGATCGTTGTCACGAACAAACCAAATTCCGAACGTTGGCCATTCGATCCCCCAACATCGAAGCGTGAGATCGCGGGCACCCTCGGCGAAATACGCGGCGAGTTGGCGGATCGCAATTCGACTGCGTGGTTTCACAACGGCCTCGATATCGCGGGCGGCTACGGCGAAACTGCATATTTCATTCGCGATGAAAAGGTGCTCGATCCGTTCTCGGCCAAGAACTTCGATTCGCTGCGAGAGCTGATCCGGCTTCCCGAAACCGGATACGTTCATGTCCGTCTTGGGCGAGACAGCAATAACAAGCCATTCGGAGACGCTCGATTCCAGTTTCGCACGGGCACCGCCGACAAACTGAACGGGGTTCGTATACCGCGCGGATCAGAGTTTCGGGCTGGCGAGAAAATTGGTTCGCTTAATAGGTTCAATCACGTACACCTGATCACCGGCCGGAGCGGAGCCGAACAGAACGCCCTCGCGGCCCTCTCCCTTCCCGGCTTGACCGATTCCCGACCTCCAACGATCGAACGGATCACGCTTTTTGACGAGGCATGGCAAGAGATTGAAACTGGAGTCGGCAATACGCGTATTAAGTTGAGTAAACGTGTTCGGATCGTGATGCGAGCGTTCGATCAGCTCGACGGGAACGCGGAACGCCGTCGTCTTGGGTTGTATCAAGCCGGCTATCAGGTCTTCACGGCGGACGGATCGCCTGTTTCGCCGCTGCTGTGGAATATCAACTTCGAGCGAATGCCGCCGAATGACGCTGTCAATTTGGTTTACGCATCTGGCAGCCGATCGGGAGTCGAAGGCGCGACTGTTTTCAATTATATAGTGACGAACAAAGTGAGTGGCGACAAATATCAGGATGGTTATCTGGAGGTGGCCACTCTTGATACTGGACGCTACAAGTTGTGTGTGTCGGCTGCGGATTTTCACGGAAACATTACCAGTAAAGAGATTGAATTTGAGGTGGTTAAATGAATCGATCGATCAGTTTATTCTTGAGTTTAATGCTTTTGGCGGCATCCTTGTATGCGAATCCTTCGACGATCGTAAGATCGAAAGGTGTTGATCCTACGATACGGATCACGCCGCCCGCCCCGAAGTTCACGGATGATGAGCGACGTGCGGAACTTTCCGGCAGACGCGCAGCTGTAGCGGCCAAAATGGCCGATAAGAGTATGCTGATCCTGTTCAGCGCTGAACCAAAGTTGTACACAAATGACGTTGACTATGTCTACCGTCAGGAGAACAACCTGTATTATTTGACGGCCTTGAAGCAAAATGGCGTAACGTTTGTAATGACAAAAGATGGAGCAAGCGTACGGGAATTCATATTCATACCAAAGCGGAACCCGCAGTTTGAGACCTGGAACGGACGAATGTATACGAATGAGGACGCCTCGGCCATATCTGGTGTGGCTGACGTCTTCAACATGAAGTTGGACGGCTCGTTCCTTGAATCATTAAAAGAAAAGAAAGCATACAAACTTTCCGACGATCAGGTTACCTTTGTCCCCGAGAATGTCTATCTTCTGCTGCCGTCCAGTGAAAACGATAGTAATGGAAATCGAGAGTATCGTTTCGAATCGGAGCTGGCTAAAAGTCTCACGGGTTATAAGGTAAACAATTCGCAATCGACCTTCAGCGATCTTCGTCACATCAAATCGCCATACGAGTTGAAGCTGCTTCAGCACGCGATCGACATCACGACAGAAGCCCAAATGCGTTCGATGGCGATCGTTGGCCCAGCAAAAATGGAGTATGAGGTGCAAGCCGAGGTCGAGTACACGTTTCGCAGGCGGAATGCGGACTTTTGGGGCTATCCATCGATCGTCGGCTGTGGTCCGAACGCCACAACATTACACTATGTCGAGTCTCAGGGAGAGGTTAAACAAGGCGACCTCCTCTTAATGGATGTCGGCGCCGAGTATGAGCATTACACCGCTGATGTGACGCGCACGTTTCCGGTAAGCGGTAAATTCACGAAGGAGCAGGCCGAGATATATCGTATAGTTTATGACGCACAAGAAGCCGCCGCGAAGACCGCAAAGCCGGGGGCGACTTTTGCACAGGTTGGCATGGCGGCGAATGCAGTGATCGAAGACGGTCTTCTGCGGCTCGGACTTATCACGGAAAAGGGTTCGGGACAGGTAAAACGATGGTATATGCACGGTCTTGGCCACTGGCTTGGTATGAACGTGCACGACGTCGGCCGATACGGTGTGCCGCTAAAACCCGGAATGGTGTTTACCAACGAACCCGGTATCTACATCCGCGCTGACGCCTTGGATTACTTACCCGATACACCTGAAAATAAAATGTTTATCGAAAAGGTCAGGCCAGCCTTCGAGAAATACAAGAACATCGGCGTCCGCATCGAAGACGACCTCCTCGTAACAACAACCGGAGTCGATTGGCTGACAAAAGCGCTGCCAAGAAAGCTCGAAGACATCGAGAGTTTTATGAAATCAAACAAGCGAAGCCAACTGTAAACAGGCCGCGAGCCTGATCAGTTATTTGACTATTTCGACGTACTGGGGTAAACCAGATATCGGGTCCTGCATAATGATGAAACGACAAATCTTTGCAGTAGTTTTGACCGCATTTTGCGGCTTCGCGTGCTCAAACGCCGCGAAGACAAACGACACCATCAAACCGTCCGCCACCCGAACGCCAACGGCCGAGCCCGTTGCCGAGGCAAGTATCGCATCAACCACAGCGCCCGCTGTCCGTGAAGCGCGAGCATCTAAAGCGTCTGACTCAATTCCGGCCTCAAAGGCCGAGTGCGAGACTGTCGATACCGGCGACAACGTAGTGCAAAAGTCCCAATCTTTTGCGATCGACTTCGCACCCTTCAAGGGCGCATGCTTCGTCACATCTTATAACCCGGAATACGACGAGCCGCCTATGGAATCAGAGTTTGCGATCTTTAAGGACGGCAAAAAGACCTTCGATTTTCCGAGTAGGTTCAATGGCGTCACCTTTGGCTGCTCGGTAGATGCCGTAACGTTTCAAGATCTGAACGGCGACCTACTGACGGACATTATAGTAGTCGGGAAATGTACCGCAAAAACGGCCCCATACAACGAGAATATGGTATACGTGAATACCGGCAGCGGCTTCATAACGAACGAAGAGGCCAATTACAAGCTAACAGAACTTAAGAAAGCAAAGGATATAGCCGATCTTGTCCAGAAAAACAAAGAGCTCTTTTTCCAATAGCGACCCACTTCCGCTGATAATCGTTAATCCAAAATCCGCCGCTGGCTCGACGAGGGGGAAATGGGCGTCGATAGCCAGCGACGTGCGCACCCACTTCGGACCGTTCAGTGTTGCGTTCACCAAAAGCCACGGCGACGGAACGGCCCTTGCGCAACGTGCGATCAAGGCCGGACGGCGCTTCCTCATCGCCTGCGGTGGTGACGGCACGATCAACGAGGTAGCCAACGGGATACTAACTTCGGGAGAGGATGTCGAACTTGGGCTTTTGCCTTCCGGCACAGGGGGCGATTTCCGCAGAACGCTCGGAATACCAGCAGAGATTCGCGAAGCCGCGAGGGCACTTCGGCTGGGACTCTCCAAAATGATTGATGTCGGACGGGTTGCTTTTCGCGACCACCATGGGCGACCCATATCCAGATACTTTCTAAATGTATCGTCGTTCGGTCTCGCGGCTTCCATAATTGGCCGTGTAAAATCTAAATCTTCGCTAATTTGGCTTCCGGTCGACCCGCTGCGAGGACGGGCCAGTTTTGCCCTATCGACGCTGCAGGAGGTTGTCGGACTGGAACCGATCACAGTGATCGTGAAGCTTGACGATCGCGAAGAAAGATCACTAAATTCGATAAACTTTTGCGTGGCAAACGCCCGGTTCTTCGGTGGAGGGATGAAGATCGCTCCGAAGGCGAAGCTGGACGATGGATTTTTCGACATAGTGAATATTGGCGACCTCAATACTGCAAGGGTCGTTTTCAATGCTCACACACTTTATCGCGGAACACATTTCAGCCTTCCGGAGGTAAAAGGAACATTGGCTCGGCGAATCGAAGTTCGATCCGCAAGTCCGGGAACACAGATCCATCTTGAAACTGATGGCGAACTTCCGGGGATGCTGCCGGCTGTCTACGAGATCGTCCCAAGGGCGCTGAAGATCCGAATCCCGGCTGCCGCCAAACCGCCGTCGCAACTCAAATAAATGCTTGCATTTTCTCCGCCATATTTTTAGAAACTGATACAAATCAAAACGAAGTTGCATTTTACAGACAACACGGGAAAACCAACGTTCGGCTCCGGCCCGACAGCCGGGAGGGCTGCGGAGAACTTTACAATGGAGGGCAAACGATTGCGGATCCGGCCACTCGCACGATCGATTTTAACAATACACTTGCTCCTGCTTTTATCGGGGTTTATTTTTGGACAGCTTAACGCGGCACCGGATGATGAAGACGTTCAGCAGTGGAACGATTTTCAGGTGACGGCTTCGCTGACGAAAGAAGTAGATTCATTCTTCACTGCCACGACGAGGTTTGGAAAGAACATAAGCCGAGTAACCGAAGGCCGAATAGGGCTTGGATTCGTTTACAAACTGAATAAGGCTTTTTCAGTGTCACCATCGTACGTATACATTCGCGCGAGGAACACGGCCGGCCGCTACCGGACCGAGAACAGGCTCAGCTTAAACGCGGTTTACCGATTTCCGGTGAAGAATTTTGGCCTGTCCCACAGAAGCCAATACGAATACCGCATCCGGAGCACCGGTGATAGTTGGCGGTACCGGCCTTCGCTTACGTTTGAAAAAGACCTGCCCGGACGTTGGATCCCAAAGTCAAAGTTTTTTATTACAGAAGAGCCGTTTTACATTTCAACCACAAGGAAATTTTCTCGAAACAGGATTTCCGTGGGCGTAAAGAAAACCGTAAATAAGAACGTTTCGGTTGATGTTTACTATATGAGACAGAACGATGGTTTTTCCCATCCGGGCGATCTCAATGTGATCGGCACGTCATGGAAGCTCAAGTTTTAGATAGCGAGTTCAAGTCACGCGATCGTTGAATAGTAAAAGGCCGTTCTATGGGAATCGGTCGCAATAGGTGTGATACGTGGGCACGGTCCGTGATCTCACGCTTGACTTGCTGGTGAGTAAGCATGCGTGATAAATATAATCTTTAGTTAACTTATGTCCGAATCGTTCTGCCAGCGACTGGTTAGTTCATGTGAAGCCAGGCCAGATAAAACGGCGATGCGAATCGTGGGAGTCGAAAATGAATCGGCTACCTTCAGCGAGCTACTCTCACAGGTGCGTTCAATCGCTTATCGACTTGAACATGAAAACGTCGCATTCGGCGATCGTGTAGCGTTGATCGGTGAAAATCACCCGTGCTGGGCAACCGCATATCTTGGTACGCTTTATCGCGGTGCGGTATGCGTTCCGCTCGATCCGCACGGCGAGATCGAGACCATCACTAACTTTCTCGAAAACTCCGAAGCAAAACTTGCATTCCTTTCGCCTGATATGACTGGCAAGTTTCGGCAGATCGAAGAACGGCTTGGCCGACATGTCCCCGTTGTCGTTTGGCGAATGAACGGTCAACAGAATAACGGATTCCAAAAATTCGAGGATTGGGCGGCGACCGGTGTTCCCGAGAGTTTCGTGGCTGAACCGCCAAAGGCCGCGGGCAGCGATACGGCGCTTTTGATATACACCAGCGGCACGACCGGTACTCCAAAAGGCGTCCCGCTAACTCACGGTAATATCGTCGCCGAACTTGACGGTATTAATGAGGTCTTAAAACTGTCTGATAAGGAAAAGATTCTTAGCCTCCTGCCGTTGTTTCACGCCTATCTGCAGATAGTAAACCTTTGGGTGGCAACAACATACGGCTGTGAGGTCGGCTATCTCAAAGAGCTGTCACCGGCTGAATTGGGCGAAGCAATGAAGGGGTTCAAGCCCACGATCCTAACGACGGTACCTCGCCTCTGGTATTTATTCCATAAAAAGATCTTCGACGCTGTCGACGTGAAACCAAAGGCCGTTCAAACACTTTTCAAGACTTTGCTTGCTGTGAATGGCACCTTGCGAAATACTCTCAGGATCAACCTGGGACGGAAATTCTTCGGCCAGGTACACGAGTCCTTTGGCGGAGATCTCCGGATTGCCATCTCGGCCGGTTCGCGGTTTGATGAGGAAGTCGCCGTCGATTTTCATAGGCTGGGCTTTACTATTATTCAGGGCTACGGCCTGACGGAAACGAGCGGGGCCGCGACCGCGACATTCGAAGACGATAATCGTGTAGGTTCGGTCGGTAAACCGATGGCCGGCACCGAGATAAAGATCGAAAATCCTGACAAAGATGGTGTCGGCGAGGTATTGATCCGAGGCGGAGTAGTGTTTAACGGATACTACAAGAATCCCGACGCAACAGCGGATGCTTTCACTTCCGATGGATGGTTCCGATCCGGTGACCTAGGTAAGATCGACCGGGCCGGACACCTTTATATTGTTGGACGGGCAAAGGATGTCATTGTGCTTCCTTCGGGCAAGAACGTTCATCCCGAAGATCTGGAGATCCACTATCTTAAGGCTCCAGAAGTTGAAGAGATGGCGATAATCGGGATTCGCGATGAAAGTGAGCAGCGTGCCGGGGCCGAAAAGCTGGCCGCCGTGGTCGTCCCGGATTTTGAGTATCTTAAGGCGGCAAGGCTTTCTAATTCAAAAGAAGCCATCAGATACGCGTTGGACAATCTCGGGCGCGAATTGCCGGAGTATCAACGGGTTCGCCATTACATTGTTAGAGCCGAACCTCTCCCGCGCACGGCGACCCGTAAGATCAAACGGTTCGAGCTTAAAAGCCAGATAGAGAGTGGCGAGATCAATTCCGGTGTTTCCGAACAAAAACAGTGGGTTTTGTCAGCAACCTACGTCGCTCTTTTGGATTCGAGCGTTGCAAAGACCGTAATTTCGGCAATCCGGCAGAATACTCAGGACGCAGAGCTTATTCATCCCGACATGAATCTTGAGATTGACCTGGGCCTGGATTCCCTTGGAAGGGCTGAGGTATTTGCGGCATTGGAGAGCGCGTTTTCGGCGGAGTTTGAAGCGGAAGATGCCGCCTCGGCACTCACGATCGCAAACGTGATAGATCTGGTCAAATCCACACCTGCGGGAAAGGCGGCGAACGCCGGCGACGTCACGTTGAGCGCCGATCTTAATTGGTCAAAGATCGTTAGGGAAACCGATGAAGACTTGCCGGAAGTTAGCGCCGTCCTTCGCAGCAGGCCGTTGTTTTTTGCGTTCGCCTTTTTTGTATACAAGTGTTTTAACTTGTTTTGTAAGGTATTTATGCGGCTGGACGTTAAAGGCGTAGAGCGATTGAGCAACCTAGAGCCGCCGTACTTAATTTGTCCGAATCATCAGAGCTTTCTCGACCCATTCGTTCTATGCTCAAATTACCCGTTCGCGGTATTCAGGAACATTTTCCACGTCGGTGCGAGCCAGTTCTTTGAGAGCCGTTTTATGCAGGCAGTTGCAAGAATGCTGCACGTCGTGCCGATCGACCAGGATACGCAGTTGATGCGGGCGATGAAGGCAGGAGCGATGGGCCTAAAATCCGGGAAGATACTCAACATTTACCCCGAAGGTGAACGGGCCTTTGATGGTGAAATGCATGAATTTAAGAAAGGGGCCGCAATACTCGCTTCGGAGCTCAACCTTCCGATCGTTCCGGTAGCAATCGACGGGACGTACAAGGTTTGGGCGCGTCAATCCTGGAAGATACGCCCCGCAAAAGTTAGAATCACAATAGGTGAGGCATTTTATCCGCGAAACGTGTTGAATCAGATTGAAAAGGAATCCGGGAGCTTGTCCGACGAGGCACGCTACGCGTCTGTCACATCCCATTTGAAACGGATTATCGCTGGGATGATCGACGAGATGCGCAGTTAATTGTCTAGCCAAAACGGAGTAATGTAAAATGATTTCGAGATCAACTCAAACGGTATTGTTATTGATTTTGGCGTCTGTCATCGGTATGGCCGAGACATTTGCCCAACCCCCGCAGCAAACCGAACTCGCCGCCTACATCAAGGCCAATTACTCAAAGCGCGAAGTGCTTGTTCCGGTTCGTGACGGTATCAAGCTCTTCACAGCGATCTATGAGCCTAAGGACAAGTCACACAAGTATCCCATATTGTTTAATAGGACTCCGTATACGGTGGCGCCGTATGGTCCGGATAATTTCCGGGGGTCGCTTGGCCCGAACGCCTTGTTTGCCAAGGAAGGATATATTTTTGTGTATCAGGACGTCCGGGGACGGTGGATGTCAGAAGGCAAGTTTGAGGACGCGAGGCCTGATATCGCAAACACGAAGCCTTCGGAGATCGACGAATCTACCGATACATATGACACGATCGAATGGCTGATAAAGAATGTTGAGAACAATAATGGCCGCGTCGGGACTTACGGTATTTCCTACCCGGGCTTCTATACATCCGCGGGCTCGATCGATTCGCACCCCGCTCTGAAGGCTTGCTCGCCTCAGGCGCCTGTTTCCGATTGGTTCCACGGCGATGATATGCACCACAACGGCGCATTGTTTCTCGCGCAAAACTTCTCGTTCTTCAGTTTTATGGGTCAGCCGCGGCCTGCACCAACGTCAGCCCCGACTTACATCAAACCCTGGAAGGGAAGCTCATCGCTAGACGCATATAATTATTTTCTTGAAACGGGCGGGTTGAAAGAAGTCGCCGATTCGTACAAGACCGGGCTCGGAATGCGCATCGAATTCTGGGACGAGATGATGGCCCATCCGAATTATGACCAATGGTGGAAGGACCGCAATATTCTGCCGAAATTGAAGAACATCAAATGCGCGACGATGACGGTCGGCGGTTGGTGGGACAACGAAGATCTATACGGCGCTTTAAAGACCTACCAGTACATTGAAAGGCAGAATCCGGGCATTTTCAACGTACTCGTCGTCGGCCCGTGGGATCACGGCGGCTGGTCGCGCGCTGATGGCGATTGGCTTGGCACGGCTTATTTTGGACACAAGACCGGCGATTGGTATCGCCAAAACATCGAGGTGCCATTTTTTGCCCATTTCCTAAAGAATTCTGGCGATATATCAAAGATCGAAGAAGTTAATCTATTCGACACGGGCTCACACGAGTGGAAAACGTTCAGCGAATACGAACCGACCGGCGGAACTGATACGGCGCTCTATCTTACTGCGAAGGGCGGCCTCTCGTTCGAGATGCCAAAAGCAGTTGGGTTCGACCAATACGTATCGGACCCGTGGAATCCCGTCCCTTACACGCAAAAGATCACTCAGAACTATCCGCGTGAGTTTATGACAGAGGATCAGAGATTTGCATCAACACGACCGGACGTTTTGGTATTTCAAACCGAACCGTTGACAGAGGATGTGGCCGTCGCAGGCGACATCAAACCGTCGCTTTATATTTCGTCGACAGGCACCGATTCCGATTTCATAGTAAAGCTCGTCGATGTTTTCCCGGATGATTTCAAGTTCCCGGATGGTGTAAAACCACCCGATAATTATGCCTCTGGTGTTTTTCAGCCCGGTGGCTATGAAATGCTTCTTCGCGGCGAGCCAATGCCCGCTCGTTTTCGAAACAGCTTTGAAAAACCGTTGGCGCTAAAGCCGAACACGCCGACGTCCCTTTCTTTCGTGATGCCGGGTGTTGCCCACACTTTCAAAAAGGGTCACCGGATAATGGTTCAGATACAGAGTACATGGTTCCCGCTGGTAGCGCGCAACCCACAAAAGTATGTGGAGAATTACAAGCTCTCGACGAAAGCGGATTTTCAAAAGGCGACCCAGCGCATCTACTTCGGCGGCAGGAATGCATCTGCGATAATTCTGCCGGTCAATAAAAAATGATAGGGTTGACTTACCTACAGCATAAGGTGGAGTTCTTCAGTAGATAAAACAAGCGCTTTAGCCGTAGATAATTAGCAAGGTTATATTTGAATTGAATCTTTTTGAGGTGAATAATGCCTTCAACTTCCATCGCCTGCGGGGCGATCTTGATACTTATCGGTGTGATCGGATACATCAACGGAATGCTCGCCGATAGGGCCAGCGTAACGGCAATGATACCTGCGTTCTTTGGTATCGTGCTTCTCGCGCTTGGCTACGCGGCGAGAATAAAAGAAGGTCTGCGAAGGCATCTTATGCATGCGGCGGTCGTCGTCGCTCTTCTCGGATTTATTTTGACTGCCGGCCGGCTCGTTTCTAAGTTCAGTGAGCTTACTTATTCTGCTGCGGTAGTTTCTCAGGTTTCGATGGCACTCGTTTGTCTGCTCTTCGTAATTCTTGCGATCAGATCATTTGCGGACGCTCGGCGACGAAACGAGTCGATCTAGAACTTTTGTGATTCCGAAAGAGCCGAATCAAGCACGATCTCGACCAATAGTCCATCGTCCAAATTTTTCGCCGTAATACTTCCATTGTGGGCGCTTACGGCACGCTTGGCTATCGAGAGCCCTAACCCGATACCGCCGGTTTGTCGTTCGCGGGCTTCACCAACGCGATAAAACGGGCGGAAAAGCTTATCAAGGTCATCATCCGGAACGCCATGACCGTAATCCCTGACCGATAGTGTGGCCCGCGATCCAACGACGTTCAGCGACACGTCGACGGAAGTGTGTTCACGTGTATACTTTACGGCATTTCGCAGAACATTCTCCACAGCACTAGCAAGCAGGCTCTCGCTACCGATTATGCGATAGCTGTCAGAGTGGATCAATCGGACTGAACGCCCATTCGCCTGAGCTTCAAAATCCGAATCGGCGACTATCTGTTTTAAAAGCGATGACAAACTGATCTCGCGATGTTCAAAATCCCTTGAACCGCTTTCTAGTTTCGAAAGCGTCAGAATGCGACCGATCATCTCGTTAAGCCGTTCGGATTCACGTTCGATACGGGCAAGCTGCGGTGCAGCGGCGCCATTGGACCTTTGTTTCGCCATTTCCAGGGCGACATTCAATCTGGCGAGCGGTGAACGAAGTTCGTGCGAAACATCCCGCGACAGGCGCTGTTGCGATGTTATGAGCGACTCGATACGTTCCGCCATATCGTCAAAATCACGAGCAAGGTCGGCCAACTCGTCCCGCCGATTTCCAACCTCGTCCCCAACCCGGGTTTTCAAATCACCCGCAGCCAATTTTTGTGTCGCCCTCCGGATCTTACCGATCGGTGATGACAAGTATTTCGCCAGCAGCCAACACAATATAAACGACGAGACCAAAAGCACTGCGTACCGGATGTATCGAAGATAGGTCTCACCAAAAAAAGGCATGGGATGCGGGCGTTCCCACCGGACGACCAATACGTATCGTTCACCGTTACTAAGTAAGAAGTGCCTGGCCGATAACGCGGTGGACGATTCCGGCGGGCCCACTTCGATCTCGACACTCCCACTCGCAAAAGCTTTATCCACCAATGTTCTGTAATTCTCGACGTTTACGCCCTCTGGGGCCCATACCTGTCCGTGAGGGCCAACGACGTCGACTTCGCTCATCGTTTCAGAAGTCCGAATCCGTTCCAGAAACTTCAGTAATCCCTTTTGGCCCTCGCTTTCGTATATCTGGCCGGCAGTTTCGGCATATATGGTGGTTTGATTCCTAACCGAGACGCGCCAACGGCTGACGACCGGTTCCGTTTGGACGCTCCAGTTGAGAAGCAGCACCACGCCGGTCATAAGTGAAATAGCGGCAAGAAACCACAAAAAGATCTTTAGAAACAAATTCATAGCTTGGTATAAATATATCCGACCGATCGAATCGTTTTAATACGGTCAGTACCGTCGTCCCGGAGGCCCAGCTTCTTTCGAAGATTGCTAATGTGCATATCGAGGCTGCGATCGTAAGGGGATAATTCCCTCTCTAATACTTTTTCGCTCAGGTCTTCTTTTTTCATCACAGTGCCTGCGACCTGCAGAAGGGCGGCAAGCAGATCGAATTCGACCGATGTCAGCGCAACTTCTACTCCCTTAACCTTTGTTGAACGCGATGGCCGCGAGATCTCTATATCATCGATAACGATCTTTTCCGGTAATTCCCCGTCGGACTCCTCAGGGCTGGCACGGCGCAGGACCGCTCGGATGCGAGCGACCAACTCACGCGGATTGAATGGTTTAGGCAAATAATCATCTGCGCCGTTCTCAAGGCCAACGATTCGCTCCATATCGTCACCGCGCGCGGTTAGCATCAAAACCGGAACGTCTGAGCGCTCGCGCAGATTCCGAAGCACGTCGAACCCACCCATTTTCGGCAGCATTACATCGAGAATAGCGAGATCGTATTGGCCCGAATCCGCACTTCGCAGGCCTGATTCCCCGTCGTGAACCGCTTCGGTCTCAAAGCCTTCGACCGACAAGTATTCTGAGACGAGTTCGCACAGCTCCTCGTCATCATCGATGATCAAAATCTTATTCATCTATAATGGAATACTACTGTAAAAAACTAAGCCGTGCCTATCTTTTACAATTCTTTACACTCGGTAACAGTATCGATATTCGCGGCCCTCGGGAATCGTAAACGCATTTGTGAAGCGGAAGAGGCGGAATGTGATTCTTCGGAAAGCTTCGTGGGGCTTTCCCGGGCGCCCTTTTTCTCTACTATAATCTAGACGACCTCTCCCCCGATCATCACCATTCTTACTTTCCCTGAATCGTCTAAGGCCACTAGATCGGCTCTCTTCCCAACCTCAATAGAACCGCGTGAGCCATCAATTCCGAGCAGTTTTGCAGGATTCAATGAGGACATCTTAGCTACGTCCAAGTCAGAGAATCCCAAGAGACGCATCTTCATGACAGCGTCGAGCATTGTGATAACAGAACCCGCGATGCTGCCGCGCTCGTTCTGGGTTCGGCCATTGGTGACGGTAATCTGTTCGCCCCAAAGCTGAAATTCACCATCGCCGAGTCCTGTTGGCGCGACGGAATCGCTAATTAACGTAACCTTGTCAGCCGTCTTCGTATTGCACGCGAAACGCAGCATACTCGGATCAGAATGCACGCCGTCCGCTATGATATCGAATGTCACGTCTTGGTTCATCAGCGCCCATGCCGCGACACCGACCTTGCGGTGGTGTAAGCCCGTCATCGCGTTATAAAAATGTGTAACGTGTCGTGCCCCGGCCGAGCGTGCTTCGTCAAGGGTCGCGGCCTCCGCCGACGTGTGGCCTATCGATGCGATCCAGCCATTTTTAGCCAATTCGGCCGCGAGCGCGACACCGCCTTCTATCTCTGGAGAGAAGGTCGTCATATGAATGCCATTCTTCAAACGCGCGAGGTCCGATAGCTCAACACCCGTAAACCGCTTGAAATACTGCGGACGCAGGGCCCCGCACATTTTCTCATTCGCAAATACACCTTCGTAATGCACACCAGCAGCCTGCGCGACGGCCCGGCCCGACTGTTCCTCCATCAAGCCGTCGATCGCGGAACACACCCGGCGATAATTCTTGTCTGAATCTGGAACGAGCGTCGGTACCCATGCCGTTACACCATTGCCAGCAAGGAACCGCGCAACTTCAAGCAGCCCTTCGGTTGAAGCTTCATTTACGTCGATACCAACGGCGCCGTGAATGTGTATGTCGATAAAGCCCGCGTACAGTTTCGATCCGGACAAGTCGATCCTCCGATCGGCAACCCGCTGAACCTCGCCGATCTGCACGATGTTTTCACCCTCTATAAGTACCGACGAATTGGTCGGCATTGGCGAAAATATCACCGCATCCACATTTTCTAATAGGACGGACTTCATAGGGGTAATTCTAACAAAAAAAAAGCCCATGCCTAATTTCTCAGACACGGGCAAACATTTTAAGACTCGTTACGCCTAAAAATTAAATTTGATACCAAACTGCAGAACCCGCGGGTCGCGGAAAGTCGTGATTCGTCCAAATGTGGATGACCCGCTTCCGCCCTGAGCAACCGGTTGATTAGTTTGACTCCAAACAACGGTACTCACACCGCGGAAATTCGTTATATTAAATACATTGAATGCTTCCGCGCGAAGCTGAAGCCGGAAACGCTCCGAAAACCTCAAGTTCTTGGATAAGGTTACGTCAAAGCGTCGGGTCGGCGGCCCATTTACGATACCGCGTCCGCCGTTACCAACTACATTATTGATCGCTGGATCGGCGTCGATCGGAGTAACCTGGAAACAGGCAGTATTAAACCACTGTTGAACACTCCGTTCTCCGCCCTGGTTCGGATCACAAGTGACATTCGGTCTCGCCCCGGCGACGAGCGCTGGGATCAGTCCAAGGCCCGAAGCGTCAAATGCCGAAGCCGACGGCGAAAAGGGAAGCCCTGTTTGGTAGGTGGCAATACCGGACAGCTGCCATCCGCCAAGAAACTTTCCGACAAAACCGCGCTGGTCACGGTAAAACGGCAATTCGTAGATGTAATTGATAGTTAGAATGTGCCGACGATCGAGTGCTGCGCGAGCTTTCTCGAGATTTATGTCATAAGTGTTCTGCGGCGAAGTCGAACGATCGTTCTGAGCGTCCGTCAGGTTCTTCGACCAGGTATATGCAAGGCCCGCCCTCGACGCCCCCGTGAAACGCTGCTCGGCTGAAACCTGCAGGCTGTGATAGTTTGAGTTGTAGCGCGGCTCGATCGCCTGGATCGAACGATAGCCGCGATATGGCCTGATCTGGTCGATAATAGTGGTTTGGGCTGACGAGAAAAATGCGTTTCCCGGCAACAAACAAGGTGCCGTTGGCGTCGTTGAATTTCCGACCGCACATCCCGTTGGACCTCTTTCGATAGCTTCGCCGGGCCGAAGTAGATTCTTCTCGAAGCCGCCAATCAGATGAGTTCCCTTAGAGCCGTAATAGCCTGCCGATATTAGAGTTTTCGGTGTCAGCTGGCGTTGAACGTCAAAGGACCAATGCTGCATGTACGGCGTTTTCCAATTCGGTTGAATCGATCGGAGGTTGTTAACCGTGTTTGATGCAATAACGTTACACCCATTCGGAACGGGGTCATCCAGCCGTGTACCGACGATCTGACAGGTCTGTTGGAATGGCGGGTTTAGGCCGATCATCTGAAGCACCGTACCGTTCAAGACCTGCTCGTGATAGATCCCGTATCCTGTGCGAACTGCCGTCATCCCATCACCGAACGGGTCCCAAGCGATGCCGATCCTCGGAGCGAAATCCGTTTTAGGGTTGTCCATAATAAACTTACCCCAGGGCGAAGTAGTAGGCTCGCAATTCGGGAAATTAACGGTGTTTTGTGAATTTACGATCAAGCCATTGCAATAATTCCCAGATCCGGGAATTCTAGCACCAGCTCCGGTTACAAGAGGGGCATCCGATGCATCCCAAAGTTCCGGATCAAAATTTGAAAGCCTGCCATTCTTATCCCAAGGTGAACCGAAGAATGAATATCGGAGCCCCAGATAGACCGTTAGATTCCGGCGCATTCTCCACTCGTCCTGGGCGAAAGCCTCGAACGCTTTCTGCCGCAGGTCAGCCGTGTAGTCAAAACTTGCCTGCGTAAATGTCGCATTTGTACCAAGCAGGAAATTCGCCCACGATTGCTGTGTCGTATTTCCGCTGGGGGCAATCGTTACACGGTTTGTGCCAGGTGTGTTAAAGCCGTTAAATAGTCCTTCGTTGTTTCCGGCAAGAGCGTTCTCATTCTTCCGATACTTCGAATAAACAACGCCGTACTTCATCGTATGGCTTCCGGCGATCCAAGTTGCGCTGCCAGCAACGTTTCCCTTCCAGGAGAAATTGTCGTACGGCCCGAAACTTGTTAGTCCGGTAAATCCGTGTCCCGTTATTGTTGGAACACGGTCACGTTGGTTCGGATATGCGAGAGGCGGCGTTATCGAGGAGTTCGCCAGAGCCAACAATCCGACATTTTTGCTTAGAATGGCACCATAGCCAAATGTGTATCGCCCTTCAAGAATGAGTCTTGGCGACACCGCATATGTTCCTTGCAGTGTATGGGTACGTCCGGGCGAATTTGTGTCTGTAGTAGACACTCCGGGAATACTCGATCCGGAAGAAAACAACGCATTTGCGTCCAATGTAGGAATTTTATCGCTCTGAAAACGATAATAAACTGAAAACTTATCATTGAAGCTATGGTCAATCTTAAATACCTCCTGGCGAAACTTTGAAACGTTCTGCGCCGGAGAAACAAGTGTATTCGTTCCGGAATTCGGAAACGGAACGTTGTTGTATATAAGATCGATGTATTGCTGTGCAACAGGGTTCACATTGGGAAGCGTTGAATTAGCCGGCATCGCCAAATTACAAACTGTCCCGGTCGCTTGTAGACAGATCGGAACCGTAAAGAACGCATTACGCTGATTCTCTGTCGGTACACTGGCCGTTAACGTTGGAAACCGCTTGTCCTCTCGAAACTCTTGAGAGAAGAAGAAAAATGTCCGATCCCATTCGCGAAACATTCCACCGTTATTTTCGCCGAAATTAAAGAAGTACACAGGCCCACCGAGCGTCCAGCCGTAGTTGTTATAACGGAAAGGTGTGCGCTTGGCTTTTCCGTTGTCGTCGCGCCCTAATGGAGGATTCGCGAGGCTATTTATCGCTGGTGTATTGGCATTAAAAGCGTCGTTTCGAATAAACTCGAACGCGCTGCCACGAAACGCTCCCGTTCCGCTTCGCGTTACAACGTTGACTTGGCCTCCGCCGCTTCGTCCCGATTCCGCCGGGTAGAGCGATCGAAGAACACGAAACTCGCCGATCGAATCGACGCTCGGATAAGCCTGGATCGTAATATTCGATCCGCGATCCGTAATGTCAGCTCCGTCAACGGTGAACGTGTTTTGGCTAGATCTGGCTCCATTTACCGAGATCGAAACGATGTTCGCCTGACCGGCTTCGGGGTTTGTGGTGCCAACATAGGCCTGATCGGAAAGATCGTTGGATACACCAGGTGCTAGGGTAACAAGCTGAACCCAGTTTCGATTATTGATCGAGAGCTCCCGGACCTGTTCGCCGCTAATAACGGTTCCACTAGTCGGCGATGTAAGGTCAACGGCGATCGGATCGGCCTCAACCGTTACGGTTTCTTCGATGCTGCCGGCCGTTAGTGTGATATCGACTGAACGCCTTTGCCCGAGATCGACCTTTATATCCGTACTTACGGACTTTTTAAAATTTGGCGCTTCGACCGTTATCGAATATATGCTGATAGGCAAACTCGGTGCGGAGAATTCGCCGCTGTCGTTCGTAACAGCCGTTCGAACAACATTGTTGTTTTTTGAAGGATCGGTAATCGTAACAGTCGCGCCGGGAACGAGCGCACCGGAGGTATCCCGAACCGTTCCTACGATCGAACCCGTTATTTCTTGAGCGATGGCAACGCCGCCGAAACAGAGACACAATAAAAGTGCAGCGACGATCGAAGTCCACGTAAATTTAGGCATTTTCTTTTCTTCCTTTTTCATTTTTCTGCGAGTTTCTAGGAAAGCAATCCATAAGGAGAATGTAGGTTTTTGGAGTTTTATTCAAATTTTCGTTATCGACAATCTCACGGCTAACCGAGTAATCAGTGAAACTGCTTACAAACAAACGAGTTGTTACAAATTTGTTAATCCGAATTGAAAGAAACCCAAAAGCTAAAGTTATCTATGCAAGAACAGTGCCTAATTATTCGGTAAAAAGGGGAAGATGCCTGCACGACACCGGGCCCAAAAACAATCCACAAAAAAAGCGCCTCCTCCTTCGAGACGACGCTATTGGGCCAGAAAAAAATACCGCCTCTAGAAGGCATATTTCAGGGAAACCTGAATATTCCTTGGCGCGTACTGTGTTGCAAGACCTGTTAGTGTTCCTAATGCGGTACTCGTGTACGTCGCGTTCGGAAATCCCCATTGAACGTGATTGAACGCATTGAACATATCGGCCCTTATAGTCAGGCTGTGCCGCTCCCAGGGCATATAAAACCGTTTGTAAAGGCTTATATCCACGTTCTTAACGCCGTCAATGAAAAACGTATTGCGTCCGAGTATGCAGCACTGGTAATCCGCAGCAGATGTCGGAGATGCAAACGCGCTCTGAGGCAGCATATCCCTCGAGGTCTCCGGATCGTCTATGCTTCGGCCGAGAACCGAAGGGTCAAGTAAGACCGGTCTATTCTCTGCAAAACCGTCGAGGTTAAGATCGAATCCCGTGCCGGTGACCGTAAACGGTGTTCCGTGAACCCATTTGAACACGACGGACGTATCCCATCCGCCAAGTACATACCCGAGTATACCTCTGTCTTTATCGAAGAACGGATTTCGGAACGTACCGAAAAATGTAAAACGATGCGGCGTATGAAATCGTGAATAACCGCGGGATGTTTTGGCATCCGGGCCGAGGATGTTGCTGTCGCCCGCACCAACGAAAGTTGCCTCGGACGTCGTATCGATCGACTTGCTCCAAGTGTAGGCCGCCTGGAAATTAAAACCGTGGCTGAGCCGCTTGCTAAGTTCAACCTGTAGGGCGTTGTAATAGCTCCACGATCCGTTGCTGACCTCCAGATTGGTTGTGTAGCGTGGATCGGGCCGGCGTTCATTTGTTCGCGGGACTACGCGGCTATATTCAAGCGGACCGATCGGCGTAACCGGACATAACGTGTTGGCCGTCGTAGTACCCGCACAAAACAGATTCGCCGCCGGGGTGATCGTCTGCCCCCTCAATGCACCGTTAAACGGATGATCGGCCACCAGAACCCCCGCCGGATCGTTTCTCGGCAGATTCTGCATCGTGTATTTCAACAATCCGATGCCCCGGTTGCCTGTGTAGCTCAAACGGATCGCAGACGACCACGGCAGCTGCCTTTCAAAGGTCAGGTTCCACTGCTGGGTATAAGGCATTTCCAGATTTGGGTCTACGATCGTCAATGCCGCTCGTGACGTTAGCGGCGCGCCAGGAACGAAAACAAACCCACGTGTTGGATCCGGAAGATTGTTTGGATCGAAAATATCCTGCAAAGTTCCATTTCGGACATAATTAAAGGCGTTCGGTGGATTAAAGCGAACAGTTGCCCCGCCTTGCGAAAAGATCGACTGGAATAGCCTACCGTGGTAGATCCCATATCCACCTCGGATCGAACTTTCGTCTGAATCACCAAATAATGTGTTCAGGAACCCGCTTTCAAACCCCGGGCTGTAGGCAAAACCAACTCGCGGCTCGATATTATCTTTATCGTCAGAGAAGCCGTATTCCATGCGATTTTCAGATTCTCGAGGCGCGTTCACGTATTCGTACCGTGCACCTATGTTTAGTGTTAGTCTTGGCGATATCTTCCAATTGTCTTCCGCATACACGTTGTATTCGCCGATTCGATTCTCCAGGAAAAAGGGGCCGTAACCCTTCTGAAACTGTGAAACGCAGCCATTGATCAACGCCAGAAAACCCGAAAGATTCCCTAGCGGATTTGTGGAGGTAGCGGTCCGTGGATCACGATACTGAATCCCATTGCATGTTCCGTTGAACGAGTAAAAGCCGCGCGAAAAACTGTCGGCGAGATCGTCCAAATTCTGCATTCGAATATCAGTTCCTGCCTTAAAAAAGTGATTTCCACCGAGGACGGATGAAATGTTGTACACATACTGATTGTCCGTCTGGTACCGTTGAATCGGGAATGTCCCGGCGTTTCCGATGATCGACCCGCTTACGACCGGATCGGGATTTTGAAACCGCATTATCGGCGTATCATTCCCAGCTGTAATGTTTACGAGAGTGTTTCGAAGGCCGAGTCCGTAACGGAATTCGCCAACCAAGTTTGGCGTAAACAAATGGGTCCAGGTAAGGCCCCAATTCTGCTGCTTATTATTCTGATCGGCGCGTTCGCCGAGAATTAGATCGTCGGCCGCGAATATCTGACGCGTGTATTGCCAACGTGCGAATACAGTGTCTTTGGACGAGGCGTTCCAGTCGACACGCGCCGAATAATCATTTGCCGGAAAATTGGTGCCGATAACGCCGACGTGTGTCCGGGGCGAACGATTTGCGGGATCATTCGGCGTTAGGTCACCAAAACGATCAAAAACCGATTGAATAAATGCGCGGTTTCCGGGAGTATCGTTCTGCGGAGAAATTTGAAACCAATTCGCAGGGTCCCTTTCGCTCGGCAGCGGAACGTCGCGAGTAAATGTTGCTCCACCGGTGTTTCGAAGTTCGTCAGCGCTGACAAACCCGAAAAGCTTATCCTTCCATACTGGGAAGCCGAGAACTCCGCCGAATTGGTTTCGACGAAAAACCGGCTTTTTACCGTGAGAAAAAAATGATTTCGCATTAAGCGCCTGATCATTGTGATACCAGTAGGCGGCACCGTTTATATTGTTGGTGCCTGACAAGGTCTGAACAAGGACCACGGCACCGTAGCCGCGACCAAATTCGGCAGTAAAGTTGTTAGTAATGACTTGAAATTCTTTTACTGTCGCCAATGAAGCACCCTGCCGATTCTGGTTCTCCGACGAATCGTCATTGTTCACACCATTGATCTGAAAGGTAGCCCCGCGAGTTCCTGTACCATTGAAATTTACTGACGAGCCCGAAGACGCAGTAGGGTTATTTTGGCCGCCGGTCGGATTCTCTTGATACCCGGTAAAGGTTTCGGCGAGCGTGAGAAAATTACCCTGGTTCGCGACTGGCCTCTCCTGGATCTGAGAAGCGGACAACGAACCTGCGATCTGCGAATTTGTTGTGTTGATTATCGCCGGCTCGGCATCGATAGTTACTTCACCAGTGACCGATGGATCAAGCCGAATGTTGATCACCGCGGTTTCATTCAGGCTTATAATGACGTTTTCACGCACAACTCTGTTGAAATCTGTCCGTGTCGCTTCAAGATTGTATTGCCCGATGGGCACGAACGGAATGTTGTACAGTCCCTCACCGGAGGTAACCACCGTTCGTTCCAGGCCGGTTTCAATGCTCCTGATTGTGACCGTCGCGTTCGGAACATAAGCGCCGTTTGCATCCGTAACGGTTCCCCGAAGCGTACCGCTGACAGTTTGCCCATAGCCCAGTCCGGCGAACACAACAAACATAAGTACCATTAATCCGGTGAATAATACGGGAACACGTCTCGATCCGTTCATTTGTTCTCCCCTCCTTAGAACATTAAGAATTTGTGAAATGCCATTAGCATTGCTTACGGTTTTTACGTTTTACTTAAGATTTTGTTATCGATTCAAATACGACGAATTAACTCTGGATGTAAGAACGTAAAATTGTTAATTGAATGTTACAACTACCGCTTGATAATTCTCTTATAAACGCAATGGCCCTATTTGTAAAGCAAGAAATGCAGTCGACGCGCCTTGAATGTCTCAATTCCATCGCTCCAAGATGCTTCGATCTGTTCTGGTGCCTCGCCCTTCGAAAGCCGATCGAGCGAGTCTTGATTCACAAGCAAACGCAGGTACCTATTGACTTGCCAATCATTCGGATACAGCTTGCGAAGTGCCGCGGCGATCTCCAATCCAGCTCTCACACTCTCGAATGAATTGCGGTCTGTGATGATTATATTCACGCCGCCAACGCTCTCGCCCTTAAAAACTGAAGAATCGGGTTTGTATCGCACAGGCACAAACCGAACGCCCCGAACATTTCTTTGGTTGAGATATTTCGCAAGCTTTTGTCCATCGAGCCACGGCGCACCGATCACTTCAAATGGCGTGTCAGTGCCGCGGCCGACCGATAGATTCGTCGTTTCAAGCAATCCAATGCCGGGATATAAAGTTGCTTCTGTCAGCGAACGCATATTCGGCGACGGGTTTACCCAAGTCTGCCCAGTCTCGTCGAACCACATCGACCGCGACCAGTTTTCCATCTTGATCACGTTCAGCTTTGCGCCGATCTTTCGCTCGGCGTTCATCATCATCCCAAGTTCTCCGATGGTCAGCCCGTATCGAACCGGCGTCGTATGGGCGGCGATGAACGAAATTTTGTCTTCTTCAGCGAGTGGGCCTTCAACGACAAGGCCGTTGATCGGATTCGGGCGGTCAAGAATGTACACCGGTACGTTCAATTTTGCCGCTTCCTCTAGAACGTTTTTAAGGGTTGCAGTGGATGTATAAAATCTCGCGCCGATGTCCTGAATGTCATAGACGATTGCGTCAAGATCTTTCAGCTGCTCAGGCTTTGGGCGTCGTGTTTCACCGTACAGCGAATAGACGGGTAGGCCGGTCTTTTCGTCCTTCGTGTCATCGATTCTCTCTTGGTCAAGTTCGCCCCGAATACCATGTTCAGGTGCGAACAGCGATACCAGTTTTACATTGGTGGCTTCGTGGAGAACATCGATCGTTGGCTTCCCTGCCAGGTTCTTCCCTGTATGATTTGTAACGAGCCCGACTCGTTTGCCCGATAGTTCTTTGAAGTTAGATCTTTCAAGTACGTCGATGCCATTTAGAACTTGACTTGCAGCAACGCCGGGCATTAAACCGGGCATCATGATGGGTTTATTCGTTGGCAGCGAGACTATCTGGCTGGAGGCAGCCTCAACCTGATTCCTGAACTTCGGGATCTGCGCGGCGACCGAGGAGTTATAATTCGCCTCGGCTTCCTTCCATTTTTCGATCGGTGTGTCTTCGATCGCAGACGCCACAACCGTCCCGACCCTGGCGCGCAGCGGAGTGACATCGCCTTTACCGTCCGGGTGAACACGGTTTGAAAGGAACACGTAAAACGTCTGCGAAACGCGGTCGATCCAGATGCTCGTTCCCGTGAATCCGGTATGCCCAAACGACCCAAGTGGAAAAAGCTCGCCGCGGTTTGAGGAGAACGAAGTGTTCATGTCCCACCCAAGTGCGCGTGTTGCACCATCTTTTGCAACTACGTAAGGCGTCGTCATTCTCGAAACGGTCTGGGCGGACAAGATGCGTTTACCATCAAGAATGCCCCCGTTCAGGAGCATTTGGCAGTAGCGAGCGAGATCGTCTGCCGTCGAAAAAAGTCCGGCGTGACCAGCGACACCGCCCATTCGAAATGATGTTGGGTCGTGAACTTGACCGCGCAGCATAGCGTCGCCGGCTTTGTCGTCGCCTTCGAATTTCGCACCCAAATAATTATTTTGCCCTCGAATATTCTCCGTAGGAGCAAATCGCTTTGAATGATCATCTGATCTCGGGGCGTCCCCCCCACTCGAATACAAAACTTGAAGCCGTCGCCAAAATGCAGAGTCCTGTACGCCAAGTTTGTCAAAGAGATTCGCGTTGACGAAATCGTTCTCACCTTTTCCGGTGATGCGCTCAACCAACTCTCCCAGCACAATGAATCCGATATCCGAATAAACAAATCTCGTTCCCGGCGGATCTCGGAGCTTTTCTTTCTTCAGCGCGGCAAGCATTCCATCGCGGCCGGTCCATTTTTCGCCGAGATCGAAATCGGGACGATAGCCTGAGGTGTGCGTAAGGAGTTGTTGGATAGTTATTTTTTTAGCTTCGGGATCGTCGATGTCCGTGATGAATTTCCCGACCGTGTCGTTTAGCCGGATTTCTCCCCGCTCGACGAGGATCATTATCGATGTCGCTGTCGCGACGGGCTTCGTGAGCGACGCAACGTCAAATATCGTATCGACCGTCATCTTCTCGACGTTAGGGACCACCGACCGATTGCCGAATGCCCTGCGGTAAACGATCTTTCCTTTATGTCCGACAACGACGACTGCTCCGGGCAGCTTCTTATCGGCGATATCTTTGTTAACAAGCTGCTCGATCTGGTCCAACTTCGACGCATTCATCCCGACCGTCTGCGGCCCCGCGAGCGGCAGCCCCTGAGACGATGAATCAACCGCAGATAAACACAGATAAACACCTATTAGAGCGAGAAATTTCCAATTCGAAAAGACGTATTTGAGAGATCCAATCTGCATAGCAACAAATATTTCTGAGTTTATTACGACGTTTTACGGTCAATTACCTCTTAGCCTTCAATTCTTTCTCGCGCTCCACAAAGCTATCCTTGCACAACCTTACGAATTCCTTACCTATAGGCGAATGATGGCCCCCGCGAAGGCGTGCCAAGCCGAGTTCCCACTTTATCTCGGCGCCTTCGATCAGCCAGGAAACAAGGCGTTTTCCGTGGATCTCGTCAGCGATCGATTTGGCGCCAGTGACGCCGACACCAAGTTTGAATTCAACCATCTGATTGATCGCTTCCTGTCTGGACAACTCCATCGTAATATTTGGCTTCACGTTAGCCGCGTGGAAAAATTCATCCACCATCCTGCGTGTGTTGCCGCCGCGCTCACCGAGTATTAGCTTTTCGCCCGCGAGTGCTGCCGCGCTAATGAATTTCTCATTAGCCATAGGATGGTTTGGGTGCGCGATCGCAACTATCTCGTCGCTGAAGAGCGATTCGGTCGTTATATTGGAATTTTCGACCGGCAGTGAAACGAATGCGGTGTCGAGTTCACCGTGCATTATCCTGTCGACCAGCCGCTGACTGGTTCCGGACGCCACAGATAGTTCCGAATTTGGAAACTTTTGCTTGAGCTTTTGCATGATCAACGGCAGCTGATGCAGCGCAAAGGTGCCGGATGCACTTCCGATCCGCAGCCGTCCATGCTCGGCCCCAGCAACCTCCGCAATTTCCGCTATTGCCGAGTCATGTTCACGAAGGATCTTACGCGCACGCTCCAGAAGATACTCGCCCGCTTCAGTTAGGATCACTTTCCGAGGCGTTCGTGTGAATATCGGCAGCCCAACTTCGTCCTCAAGCTGCCGGATCTGCATAGAAATCGCGGCTTGTGTTACATTGACCCGTCGAGCTCCTGCCGTGAATGTCTTAGCTTCCGCTATGGCCAGAAACGCCTTTAGTTGTCTAATTTCCATATAACCTGTCGTGATTGTAATAAGTCGGTTGGCTTATGCGTATCAACAATGCTTATTGACTACATAAAATCTGTTAAATTTGATTATATGTCAAGTTTGCCTTAAGTACTATACAGGACTCTCTTTTTTTTTCAGGACTTAGAACGATGACTAACACCTCATCAAGCAACGGTCGCAAACGCAAGTTCCCGCAATTATTTTTGGGCGTTGACGGCGGCGGGACAAAAACTCACGCCGTACTTATGAACGAAAAGAAAGCGGTAGTGAGCGAAGGCGTCGCCGGCCCGTCAAATCCGTTGCGTGTTGGTGTCGAGACGGCGGTTTCAAACATTATTAAGGCGGTCGATATGGCCACGGATTCAAACGGCTTTTCTCGCGGCGACATCGTGGCGGCAACGCTTGGCCTTGCCGGCGTCCGCCGGGAGGACCTCAGGCAGCGGATTCGGCAAAGTTTTGTCCAACGCCTTCGAGTTAAAAAGACGGTAGTCATAACCGATGCCGAGATCGCCTGGTACGGTACCACTCTCGGAAAAGCCGGCCTCGTAGTTATAGCCGGGACTGGATCGATCTGTTTTGGAAAGGACGACGACGGTATTATAGCGATTGCCGGAGGCTGGGGACCTGTTGCAGGCGACGAAGGCGGAGGGATCGGGATCGCCGAGCAAGCGCTGCACAGTGTTGCGAAAGCATCTGACGGACGAGGCACCAAAACCTCGCTAAGCGCTAAGGCCACGGAGTATTTTCGCGCGTCGACACCAGAAAACTTGATCGTCGCAATTTATTCGCCACAGATGGATAACATGCGAATTGCCGGATTTGCACGTTACGTGGTCGAAGCCGCGCTCGAGGGTGATAACGTGGCGATACAAATCCTTAAGGAAGCCGGTTTCGAATTGGGTCTCGCTGCCTATGCGGTCATCAAAAAGCTAAATCTCCGGCGGCGTAAGATCCCAGTTGGATGCGTCGGCAGTATTTTCAATGCCGGAGTCATCCTAACTGATCCCATGATTGAAACGATTCAAACGATTGCTCCCAAAGCGTTCCTTACGAAGCCGCTTATGGTTCCTGCCAACGCCGCGGCTCAGATCGCGATGAATTCATACTGATCATCGATCTGACCGCTTGGTATATAAGAAACTTACTGATATCGAAGAAACTATAAGAATAATTGACAGCTTGCCACGTGAGCTACCATAATAAACCTTCCTGCGGCATGCTGCCATTAACTGAAACTGACAATAAAAACACCGCCGAGATCGATACAGCGTCGACGCTCGAAGCTGTGCGCCTTATAAATTCGGAGGATAAACAGGTCGCGAACGCAGTCGAAGCTGTAATTCCGGAGATCGCAGCAGCGATCGACAAGATCGTTGAACGCTTAGTTGATGGGGGCCGTTTAATTTATATCGGCACAGGAAGTAGCGGACGGCTTGGTGTACTTGATGCATCCGAAATTCCGCCGACATTCGGCGTCGATTTTGAGCTCATTCAGGGAATCATCGCCGGAGGCTACAATGCTCTTTATAAAGCTTCGGAAGCGAGCGAGGATGACGCCAATGCCGGGGCCGAAGACCTAAAAGCTCGCGGCCTTACACCGAATGACGCTGTTGTCGGCATCGCGGCATCGGGCCGAACGCCGTACACCATTGGAGCCGTCGAATACGCCCGCTCGATCGGATGCTTTACCGCGTGCATCGTCTGCAATCCGGATTCGCCTATAACAAAAGCTGCCGAGATCGCGATCGCCCCCATTGTCGGCCCAGAGGCGATAACAGGCTCCACTCGAATGAAAGCCGGCACGGCCCAAAAGATGGTGCTTAATATGATCTCGACCATCGCCATGATCCGCCTCGGCTACGTCCATGGCAATCGCATGACCAACGTCCGTGCGTCTAATGAAAAACTCCGCGATCGTGCGGTGCGTATTTTGATGACCGAAACCGGGATAACAGATCACGATGAAGCAGAGATCCTACTGGCGGAATCGGGATTCTCGATCCGACAGGCGATAAAGACTGAGGAGATAGAATGAACGCATCGATCAACAAGATACGGTTGATCCCGATCTCACTGATCGCGACACTCACCGTCGCATTCTTCGCATCGGGTTCAAGCGTGTCGTGCGGTCCGGGCGATTGCGGGTATCAGGCAAGGTTCAAGAAGCCCGACGGTGTGAGTACCGTGGAGATCCGTATTCAACGAATAACTGCCGAAACGGTTGGTAGCGTCACGAGCTGTGGTTACCAATTCATATGGACGAAAGCCTCAAAGATGGAAATAGGTAGAGTAGCCCTACCAGAACGCGTCGGCAACAAACGAATACCCGAAACTTACGTGAACTTTAGCGATCAAGGTGGTGTTGATTACTATTATGAGGCTCCTGCAAGTTTCGACCCGCGAAAGGACATTATTCGCATAGAAACCAAGGATGGCTCAAGGTACACCTCCCGCCCAGAGACGATCAAAGAGCACTCGGCCGATTCAATCACGGTGGTCCTGAAGTAAGATTCAAAGATGCAAACACTCGACCTCATCATCATCTTCGGTTACCTGATCGGCATCACGGCGTTCGGAATTTGGTACGCCGGAAGGCAGGAAACGACCGAAGATTATTTCGTCGGTGATCGAAGCGTGCCGTGGTGGGCGATCGCAATGTCGATCGTCGCGACCGAAACCAGTACCATCACATTCGTGTCTGTCCCCGGAATAGCGTTTGCAAAGAACGGCAATTTTCAGTTCCTCCAGCTTGTGTTCGGCTATCTTTTGGGCCGGGTCGTGATATCTCTCGTTTTCATTCCACTTTATTTTAAGGGCGAGCTGCAAACTGTCTACCAACTGCTCGGCGAGCGGTTTGGGACTAAAGTAAAAATGCTGGCCTCCGGCCTGTTTGTGATAATGAGGAACATCGCCGATGGAATTCGTCTGCTGCTGACCGCGATAGTTTTAGCCGCTGTCTACATGTCGTTCAATCCGAGCAGCGATCAGACGACAATAATCATTGGTTCGATCATTTTGCTTGGGATCGTAATGATCGTTTTTACGTTTTACGGCGGTATCGAAGCAGTGATTTGGGTCGAGGTCGTCCAACTCGTTATTTATATTGGCGGAGCGATCGCTGCGGCCGTCGTTCTTATTTCGAATATCGACGGAGGCCTGCAGGGGGCGATCGAACTTGGCCGGCAGTTCACCAAATTCGATGTATTCGATTTTGATCTTAACTTCGCCAAAACTTATACGTTTTGGGGCGGATTGTTTGGCGGATGTTTTCTGACCATGTCGACGCATGGAACAGACCAATATTTGGTTCAGCGATATCTCTGCACAAACAAACCGAGTTCGGCAACGACCGCACTGTTGACGTCGGGAGCGGTGGTGCTGGCACAATTTATCGGGTTCCTTTTTATCGGCGTTCTGCTTTTCGCTTTCTATGCGCCTTACGACGCTGCGGAGTATGCCCAAATTGGTGTCGAGGGATCGAAGATTCCAGCTACATTTCCCTTCCTGAAAGGGGATCAGGTTTTTCCGAATTTCATTACCGAACACATGCCCGCAGGGCTATCCGGATTGGTGGTAGCCGCGATTTTTGCGGCCGCACTTTCGTCATCGTTAAACTCGATCGCCGCCACGTTTATTAACGATCTATACAGACCGTTCGCAAAGGACACCTCGGACCGACATTTACTGAAGCTTTCAGGTGTATTAACCGTCGTGATCGGGATCGTTCAGATCATGGTCGCAATCGCGTTTATGCGTTCGGGTGAGTCTGCGTTAGGCCTCGCACTATCGGTTGCATCGCTCATAAATGGTCCGATTCTTGGTGTTTTCCTCGTCGGGACTTTTCTTAAAAATGCGAAGGAGAAACATGCGTTGGTGGGAATGCTGGCAAGTATTGTTCTAATGACCTATATACTTCTCGGTACCAAGATCGCCTGGACCTGGTACGCCATTATTGGAAGCATCACAACCGTCGTGGTGGCTTTCGCAGCAAGTTTGGTATTGAGGAATAGAAATGATGAAGTCTCTGTTTAGCCTATGGCTGATCCTGGCTGCCGGCTTTGGCCCACTGTTTGCGATTTCACCGGTGAAAGCCGGCATTGTCGGGTCAAGCAAGCTTTGGCCTTCCGCTACGGCATGGAAACACGCGGACAAACTATTGAAGAAGATGTCGGTCGAGGAGAAGGTCGGCCAACTTGTCCACGTCGGCATAAATGCCCGTTTTGCCAATCAGGAAAGCTTATTTTTTAGAGATCTCAAACGACACGTAACCGAAAACAAGATCGGCGGAATTATTTTTTTCGGCGCTCCTATATACGAAACTACCCACCTTGCCAACCGAATGCAGCAAGAGGCAGAGATTCCGTTATTGATCTCGCTCGACGCCGAAACCGGCATCGGGATGCGGTTTTTCGACGCGGTAAATTTCCCGTGGGCAATGGCTGTGGCTGCGACAGGAAATCCCGATTATGCCCGAAAAATGGGTGAGATCACGGGACGTGAAGCAAAAGCGATCGGTGTTCGGCATGTCTATGCGCCTGTGCTGGATATCAATAACAATGCCGATAATCCGGTGATAAACGTACGTAGTTTCGGCGAGGATCCCGAAGATGTGGCACGTTATGGGGTCGCGTTTGCAGAAGGTATTCAGAGCAGCGGTGTCATCGCGACGGCAAAGCATTTCCCAGGTCACGGAGATACGAACGTGGACTCGCATCGCGGATTGCCGATAATCGACCATTCGCGCGAAAGCCTGGAGAAAACCGAGCTCGTTCCGTTCAGGCGCGCCGTCCAGTCGGGGATCGGGTCAATCATGATCGCCCATATTGCCCTGCCTCAGATCGATGGAGAAGAGATCAAGCCGCTCAAAGACTTCATTCAGGGTGATGCCGAACACGGAGCGGAGATCGTCAACCAAAGAGCGACGATACCGGCGACGCTATCGTATAAGATCCAAACGGAACTGCTTCGAAAGGAAATGGGCTTTGAGGGCCTGATCGTGTCCGACGCGATGAGTATGAGCGGGCTGACCATATATTTCACTCAGCAAGAAGCAGGAGTTCGCGCATTTCTTGCGGGAACGGATATTCTAGAAAAACCCGCCGATATTGATGCAATGATTCGCGGCCTTAGGGACGCCGTAAACTCCGGTCGAATTCCGATGTCAAGACTGGACGAATCCGTCCGTAGACAGCTCGCCTGGAAGTCAGAACTCGGTCTGTTCAAACAAAAGATCACACCGCTTGATCAGATCGACCGCATCGTTTCCAATGGTGAAACTCAAGCTCTCGCCGATGAGATCGGTCGCGCTGCGATCACGCTGGTCCGGAACGACGAATCTTTGGTGCCGCTTCCAAGGAACTCTCGTATCGTAGTTCTTGGAATTTCTAACGGTTTTGATGGTCCGGCTACCATGGGGCCTTTTGCCGGTACCCTGAGATCGAACGGCCTTAGGTTTTCGCAAGCTTATATTCAGGATAATTCCGATGCCGAACAGGTAGCGGCCGCTCGCAAAGCTGTGAACGACGCCGATATTGTGATCACGGGAATGTATGGCCGTGTCCGATCGGGCGCGAAGAACAGCGTCGGGTTACCGGATGCCGGCGCAGCGATTATCCGCGAAGCTCTCGGCGCAGGTAAAAAGGTCGTTGGGGTAGCCTTCGGAAATCCCTACATTTTAGCGAGTTTCCCTCAAATGAAAACGTACCTGGTAGCGTATGGCGACATGCCCAGCCTTCAGCGGGCCGCGGCAAGTTCGATCCTGGGTACGCAGGAAATTACGGGTCGGCTTCCGATCTCCTTACCAGGCACGTATCCGCGGGGTACCGGAATTCAAACGGCCAAAGAAACAAGATAGAACTACTCACAGATGTCGAATTTCGTACACAGCCAACTGCGATTAAATATATCCTTATGATTCAACCGTGGGAGATCACAAATTTTCTTGAAGCCCGCGATAATCATCTTTTCATCAACGGTGTCAACGCCGTCGATCTCGTGCAAAAACACGGCACGCCCCTTTTCGTTTTCAGTGAATCCCGCATACGCCATAATATCCAACACCTCCGCAAGGCCGCCGACGTAATCGACTGCCCTCTTAAGCTTTGCTACGCGGCAAAAGCCAACTCCACAATGGCTATACTGCGCGCCGTAAAAGAAGCCGGCAGCGACCTGGAGGTAAATTCCGGAGGCGAACTTTGGAAGGCACTAAAGATCGGTTTCACGGGTGAGCAGATAATTTTTAACGGTACGAGCAAGGAGATCTGGGAGATCGAGAACGCGATAGCCGCTGAAATCTATGCGATCCAGGTAGATTCTCTATATGAATTAGCGACGATCGAAGATACCGCGAAACGTCTGGGCAAGAAAGCGAATGTCAGCCTTCGTCTTGTACCTGAGATTGAAACTGGAACGCACTCTGGGCTGCAAACCGCTTTGCTCACGTCAAAGTTTGGAATGATGCCTGACGAAGCGTTCTCAGCGTTTCGCACGTACAAGGATTCCGCACATCTGGATTTGTGCGGCATTCACTTGCATATCGGCTCACAGAATCCTGACGCATCCGTCTATGCTGTGGCGTTTTCGTTGATGTTCGAAACGCTTGTTCGAATCTTTAACGAAAGCGGCGTCAAATTAAAACATATCAACCTTGGTGGTGGTTTTCCGGTAAATTATCTCCGTGATAATTCCTTGGCAAAAGCTTTTCCTGATGAACAGCGTGAAATGTTCTCCGCCGATTTCGAACCGGCCGACGCGATAGAGATCGCTTGGAATCAAGTCAAAGCCGAGGCCACAGCTTCGAACAAATTGCATCTTTTCGAAAATTTCACCCTACTTCTTGAGCCTGGCCGCAGAGTTATTTCGGACGCTGGGATTTGCCTGGCCACGGTCCGGAACCGAAAGGAACGTCCGATCAGGATGGCTAAAAGTGCGAATATCGATCCTGGCGAAAAAAAAGAACCGGACATAAATCATGACGTTTGGCTATTAACCGACGCCGGATTTAACATCTTGCTGTCTATGGAAACCTACAAATGGTATTACCATCTGATCTCGGCGGAACGAGCGGGCGAGAAGCACGATTTTCCATACAAGGTCGCCGGCCCTTTGTGCGATGGCGGCGACGTGTATTTTGACATCGAGGGGCTGGGACGCCTACCCGACCATCGTCCGCTCCCCGCGAACGTTCAACCGGGCGAGGTTATGGCTTTGCTTAATTGCGGAGCGTATTCTCTCGCTCAGGGATCTCAATACAATGGCAGATTTTTGCCTGCCGTGATTTTGATACGTGAAAATGGCAGCTCCGAGTTGATACGGACCCGCGACAAATATCACGATCTTGTCATGAACGACAGGTATTAACGGGGAAAATCAACTCGCTTTGGCGGTCTGCTCGATCGCAACAAGCATTTTATTCAAGTCATCTCTCGATATGAGCTTGCCATTAAGTATCACGGCAAAGATGCGCTGGGTGTTTCGGATATCGATGTAGGGGTTCGCGTCCAACAGGATCAAGTCGGCCGTCTTCCCTTTTTCAACGGTTCCAAACAGCTCCGTCATTCCCATATATTCAGCCGGATTAAGCGTAGCGGCCCGCAGCGCTTCTGCCGCTGTCAATCCTGCCTCAACTAGAAGGTCCAATTCTTCATGTAGGCTGGAACCCGGGAATGTATAGGGGTTCAGGACGTCCGTACCTGCGAGGATCCCGACCCTCGCATTCTGCATTCCACCCACGATCTCGAGTGTCCGCTCGTAACGCTTCTTTCTCCCGGCCAGCTCACGTGGTTCGGCCGCTATCGGGGCGAAGGAAAACTGCCAGCGAGCCCGATCGGACTGCGGAATATATTTCATTCGCGGATCTGTGGCAAGTTGCAGATCATCACGATAGGTCGAAAGTTTCCGATTTAGAAGGGTCGGACAATGCCACGTCCCGTTGCGCACAAATCGTTTATATAATGCATCTGCTCGTGGTTTATCGAACGATTCGGCACCTCTTGCCTCGAGCAGCGCAAGTGCAGATCCATATGACTCACCGGAACGGATCTGTTGCACTAATTGAGTCCGCAGTAACAGTTCGTCGCTCGACGTTGAAAATAGAAGGTCGGAAGCGTGTTCGATACTCTTTTGGCCAAGATCGGAAACCTCGGTCGCCGTCATTGACAATGGAACATGTCCGGCTAACGGCAACTTCTGTGCGCTTGACTCTTCGGCGATCGCGACAAACGTCTCACGCGGGAGCAGATTGTGAACCTTTATAAAATCAGCACCGTTCGTTTTGAGATTCCTTACATATATTCTGGCGGTTTGCTCGGACTTAAGTGCCTCTCCATGTGGTATTGAGCTTCCTTCGCCGTCCAGCGCTCGTCCCGTCGCGGCGACGATGCGCGGGGCTGCCAATAATCCCGCGGCCGCTCTTGCACGATAATGCTGAATCTTCTCCAACGGAAGCGTCGCCCCCATATCACGAATGCCCGCCATTCGCGACAAACAACGAGAGGAACGCCTCTGGACGGCTGCGAAAGAATGTATGCACATGCATGTCCCACAGGCCCGGGATAAGAAACTTTCCGGAAGAGTCGATCTTCCGCACATTCGCGGGTACGTTAATGCGTCCGGTTTCACCTATCTCAGCGATGCGGCCGCGTTCAATGATGACTGTGAATTTGTGATTGAAGATTCCCCTTCGAATATCTACGACGGAAACGTTGGTCAAGGCAAATGATGAACTTGCCGCCGGCCGCGTTTGAGCAATTGGCAAATTGCAGCGAGCAAAAGAGATAAGGAGTAAAAGGACCAAACAAAATCTCATCACGGTCCCGGGAACGGGCTGACGAAACACGAGGTGGGCAAACGTATTTCCCTATTACAGAACACTATTCTACATATCTGACTGTAGATCAGCTAGGATTTTGCCGACGCGTCGGCCGTAACCGGGTTGGAATTCTTAGAGTTGGGCTGAGCGAACCAATTGCCGTAAGACAACTTTCTCTTCGTCGGCTGGTTCAATAGAGAGCTCAAGGTATACGTCGGAAAGATCCGCAACGGCAACAGCACGTATACTCTCATCTCGAATCGTTGGTATCAAACGCATGTTCAACAAAGCCGTCTCCCGGGCGCCGGCCGGGTCACCCAGAATCGCCAGGCGACGTGCGATCTCGTTTAATGCCGCCGTTCGTGAAGACAACTGTGGAACTGTTTCGGCAATCGAGAGCGCCTTGTTCAGAGACAATGTTGCGGTCTCAGCGTCACCATTGCGATATGAAGCGTCGCTCATTCCGATCAATGCAAAAACCTGATCGGAATCCTCAACGATCTCGGAAAGCGCGTCATTAGCTGTCTCGTGATTTTGTCTCACAGTCTCGATCTGTGCTATCTGCGACAGGGCTGAGATCTGTGCAGTTTCTTCCGGGATGTCCCGTGCAAGCTCGATTCCCCGGTCAGATTTCTCAAAACCCGCGAACTGTGACGCGATCGCTGAAAGCAGATTGAACCTCGCCTTACTATCACGCGTTTCTTTGTCTCGCTGCGACCGAAGCACGGCGTATGATTCTTCCAATGCTTCAAGTGCTTCGTCCCGTTCGGCCTTTCGCCAATATTCACGAGCAAAGCCGAGCAAGCAAGATGCTATCTGGGTCTTATCACCCACCAGGTCCAACGTCTTGTCGGCCTCGGCAACATCGCCTGCGTGGAGAAATCCCAGCGAAATGTTTGCAAGAAGATTGTCCCGATGAACGTTGTCCAAACCCTCAGCTTCGGCGCGGGCAAGCACCAAGACATCGGCGGCTTTAACGGCAAGTCCACGATCTACATAATGATTGCCGATCTCACAATAGGTCCGGATCTTTTCTTCGGCGTGCTCGATTTGCGAAGCGGTCGCGGTCGCCGAGTCAATCAGCGTATCGACGTCTTGGCCGTGCTCCCGTTCCGTTCCGGAAGCCATCAACAAAATCGCATCAACCTTCGCTACCGGAAATTCGATCCTGTTTAGTGTTTCTTTTGCAAGCTCAAAGTTCCGGTTACGATATTCATGAACGGCAACGGCGGCAAGGACGTTGTCCGGGTGGGGCATCTCAGCGGCAATTTCCGAAGCCTTTTCGACGTTGCCGCTTAGAGTGTTTCTAATCGCGACCTTTTCAAGACCCAATGTGTGCAAGCCGTGATCGTCGATCGCATCAACTAATTGGCGGGCATATTCATTATCGCCTATATCCGCACATTTTTCCGCAACAAGGATAAGGAGGCGGTCACGAGTAAACGGATCGTCGACCGAGTTTGCAAGTTCAGCCGCGAGATCGACGTTTCCCTGGGCGACGTAGCGCGGGACGATCGACTTCATGGCTTCGGCGTGTCCATCGGAGCCGGGAACGGCTTCCGCAAGAAAGGCAGCGCATGTAAAAATATCGTTTTCGGCATCTTCAGCCGCAATATTGTGTTGTGACATCTAAACGAAGACCCGCCGTACCGAGTGAGGCATCCAATCATTAAGGTCGGCCGCGATCTGATTCGCTCCCGCTGCGCGGAGTTCTTCTGCACCGACGGTATTTGTCACACCAAGCGTCGGAAGGTCGGCGCTTCGGGCGGCGATCACTCCAGCTGGGGAATCTTCGATCACCAGGCATTCTCCGTGCGTCATCGGCAGGTGGCCGCCGGAAGTACGTGCGGAATCGATCTTTCGAAAGCCAATGCGGTAGCATTCCGGATCAGGCTTTGGCTTTCGAGCTTCGCCCGCACAAACGATCACCGAAAACTTATCTGCCATGCCCGAGGTTTCGAGCACATGCTCGATCTCTTCACGACTGGCCATGCTAACGATCCCGAGCGTAAAGTCATTTGCCATTTTTCTGACGAAATTCTCGACACCGTCAAACAGCGGGATGCGACCGGCTATCGACTCTCGCCATTTTTCCGTTTTTGCCTGCGTGACCTCGAGTATCTTATTTGGTGCGGGCGCTTTGCCCGCCCGATCATACGCTGCGGCTACGAATGACGCGTCGTCCATTCCTAAACACGAATAGTAGTCGGCTTCAGTCAGTGTAATGCCTTCCTTTTCAAGAATTTCTTGATAAGCCCGCATCTGTATCGGCTCGTCGTCGATCAGCACACCGTTGAAGTCGAGCAGGATTGCCTTGATCATCTTATCTAATGTTCCTTTGGATATGTGATAAAAGGGATATTTATCCGCCGAGCTGCCCCGGCCGCAAATTTGATTATTAATTGAGGGCGCTCGACTCCTGTTGAGCGGCGACCAGCGCGGGCATGTCCGGGTCCGCACCGTTCCAGTATTCGAAAAACGATTGGTAGTCCCGCTTATCCTTACGGGACCTGGCTTTCGCGAGTTGCGCAAGCGGAAAAACTGACACCAGTGGCCCTTCGCCGCGATTATCTAAGATTCTGTCGAATTCGTTCAACGCATCAGCGTTTCTGCCCAATCCGAAATATGCCAGCCCACGAATATATTGGGGTAAAAACCGACCGGCTCTTTCAAAGCGTTCGGCGATCTCCAACTCCGCTATCGCCGCGTCGAACTTCTTCGCCTGGAGCTTACCTGCGGCCCTGGCGACCGGGATCCACATCTGGTTTAGGACTGTATCTCTCGGACGTTCGGTCCTAATCTCCCGAATGAGTTCCTCCGAGTGCATGCTAAGGCCCGCGAGCGCCAGCGCAATCGCGCTCCTGGAAAGTGACACGTGGTTTCGCGCAAGGCGAAGAGCTTTTCTTACCTGTGTTTGAAGAGGCAAGACCAATTTCGAATCATTACTTTCGGGAATTCCGCTACCGGAACTGAACAACGCCATGCGAATCGCCTGTTCGGCCGCGTACTCTGCCGCACACTCGGAGACGCCGCTTCTCTCGGCGATCTCTATCGATCGTCGCGAAAAATCCTGCGAGTTCCGCCATCGTCCTGAAAATCCTTCGGTTTCCGTACGTAAGTTCAACGCAAGATGTTCGTCCTCACGTCCGTGGAACCAGGCGAGGTGCGATTCTGCCTCGCTAGGGTCGGCTTCAATGAAGGCAGTTTGATAAAGAAGACAGTGAAAGTAATCTCCGTCAAGCCCCCTGTCAAATGCCTCCCGGCAAAGCGAGTGTACCTCTGAAAATCGGCCAACTCTCATCAAAGCGGTACACAGGTTTTGAATTGCGATCGAATAATGAGGATTGAGCCGGTAACCCTCGCGCCCTTCTTCCACCGCCTTTTCAAATTGGCCGATAACTTCGTATCTATCTGATAGCTTTACATGCGGTATCGCATCCAGCGGGTAAGACCGCTTGTATAAATTCAATGTTTCTATCTGTTTATCGACTTCGCCGCTTACTGTCGTATGGTAAAACTCGGTTATCCTAAGGCCTTCATATTCTCCGACCTTCTCACGCAGCTCGTAGGCCTTAGTGGCATATTCAGCCGCGAGCTTTGGCTGATTTGTATTCGAATACATCACCGCAAGCATTACATACGCGGATGCGAAATTGGGATCAAGTTCGATGGCGCGCTTTGCGAATGGGATCGCTTCAACCGTCTTTCCGTCTCGATAATATTCGATAAACACGGAATATGCTTTGAAAGCTTCCATCGAGGTCGTTGTTGCCTCCTGAAGCGGGGCGTCAAACATATCGATCGAACTCAGGCTCTCTCCCAGTTTTTCGCGTAGGCCTGCGGCCGCCCTCCCCAGCGCCTGCAATACATGTTCCTTTGTATCGGTCTGTTCCAACTGTCGCCCGATAATGTCGCCGTTCCTGCCATTTACTGCTTCGAGTGTCAGTACATATGTCGACCCCATACATGAGACTGATCCGGTGATGTAGGCCTTCAGGCTTTGCCGCATACAGATTTCGCGACCCAACTCCCGCGTCACACGCTCGCTTGGATCGCGTCCCATCAACCTGAGAGAATGCCGCACCCTGGCGTCATTGAATATCTCTACGACTGGCGATTGTTCGAGGGTTATTGCAAGTGCTAGATTGAGCGTACCGTCAAATACAGCGTCCCCCGTGAGATTTGCGAACTCGGTCAGAAGGATAGCGTCTTTGCTTCCCGACGAACTGGTCGAAATTGCGGACGACACCAGCGTTTGACTGGGCGGAACACTTACAGATTCTTCGCGATTGGGGATAACGCTGCGTTCAAGCTCGGTTTCAAAATCCATTTTCCGCCGCAGACTCTTGAGGTCATTTCCGAAATCTTTTACAAGTTGATATCTTTCCTCCGGGTCTTTTTGTAGCGCCTTCGTGACAATGCGATCAAGTTCCTCCGGGCATTCAGTGTTATATCGGACGATCGGTTTCGGCGATTCATATAATATCGCGCCGATCACTTCCCCCGGTGACGTACCTTGAAACGGTACACGACCCGTAATCATTTCATAAAGCACGACGCCAACACTGAATACGTCAGTTCGGGCATCGATGTCGTGTGCACCGCGAGCCTGTTCCGGTGACATATATGAGGTTGTACCCATTACCGCACCGGGATTTGTCTTGACGAACATCTTGGTTTGCCCTTCAGAATCACCATTTGATATCGATGGGTCGTCAGTCAACTTCGCGAGGCCAAAATCGAGGACTTTTACATAGCCATCGGGCCGAACCATTATATTCTCCGGCTTAATGTCACGATGAATGATTTTCGCTTTGTGCGCCGCCGAAAGGGCATTCGCAACCTGAAGGGCTACGTCCAGAACTTGTTCAAGCGACAAGTGCGAACTATTTATCTTGTCGCGCAGCGTTTCACCCTCAATGTACTCAGTTGCTATGAAATGCGCCCCGTCGCTCTCGCCGATCTCGTGTATAACTATGATGTTTGGATGATTTAGGGCAGAGGCAGTCTTCGCTTCTTGGACAAAGCGATTCATTCGATCCTCATTTTTGGTGAATTCTTGGGAGAGCAGCTTTAAGGCGACGTTGCGGTCGAGCTGCGTATCACGTGCGAGAAACACTTCACCCATTCCGCCTTCTCCGATCGACGAAGCAACATCGTAACGTCCGATTCTTTTTCCAGCCAAGGGTGACATTGAACCTCACGATTGTAACTTACTTTGGTACATCTATGGAACAACTTGTCGCAAAATTATAAAAAACACGTGTCGAAAATATTGCCTCGGCCGAGAACGCCATTTGGGTCAAATGCCTTCTTTAGTTCGGCCATTTCGTTCAGGTACCGTTCACCCATCATGACATCAAGATATTTTCGTTTGAGTTTGCCGATACCATGCTCAGCCGAAACGCATCCGCCGAGCATGATCGCCTGCGCTACACAACGTCCGTAGATATGTCGGGCCAGCTGGGCCTCAAAGTCATTCTTAGGCAGCAAGTTGGCATGAAGATGACTATCTCCAATATGCCCGAAGATCACGTATTCTAATCCGCTATCGTCCAACGTCTGCTTATAGAATTTCAGGAATGACGGGAAGTTCGCGTCCGGGACCGACATGTCAGTTCCGATCTTTTTCTGTTGGTTCCGCACAACGCTCTCGTTCACGGAAACGGGCAGAGCATGACGAAAATCACGCATCTTCTCACGGTCCTGATCGTTTGTCGTAAACCATGAAAGTTCTAGATCCGCGTTGTGTTTCTCAAGCAAGTCGTTCCATTTCTCGAATAGATCATCTTCGGTTTCGGTGGTAGTTTCCTGTTCGAAAAATATCGCCCCAGCCATTTCCGAAGGCACGTCCGGAAACTTTTCGGTTATAAATCTCAATGCCCGATCGTCAAAATATTCGATCAGTGTTGCATCGAAGGTCGGAACGTTGGCAGACTGACCACACTTTCGCGCAGCGAACGAAAGCTCACGCGATTCATCCACAAGATTCAGTAGGTCGCCCTCCGTCGCAAAAAATACGATCCCACTAAAAAAGCCTTCGGGTTTTGGAAACAGCGCCAACTCAACCTCGGTTATTACGCCGAGCGTTCCTTCGCTTCCGATAAAAAGATCGATCGCATCTAACGGCCGTGCGTTGAAATACCCACTCACATTCTTTCGAACATCCGGCCGGTCGTAGGTTGGAACCGTTGCTGTAATCTTATTTCCCTGCTCGGTCCTTAGGGCCACGGAACCGTCGACATCGGCGAAGATTTCGCCCCGTCTTAGATCCAACGTATCGCCGGTTGGAAATACAAGACGCAGCCGCTTTACAAATTCACGGGTGGCACCATACTTAAAACTTCGCGCGCCCGAGGCGTTGGTCGCAACGGTGCCGCCGATCTGACAACTCCATTCGGTCGGATCCGGCGGATAAAATAACCCTTCCGCTTCGACGGCCCTCTGAAAATCGACGAGAACCACGCCCGGTTCCACGATCGCAGTCAAGCTTTCTCGATCGATGGTAATGATCTTTTTGAGCTTTTCCAACGAGACAACAACGCCGCCAAACGGAATAGCGCCTCCAACCGTTCCCGTCCTCGCACCGGAAACTGTTACTGGTGTTGCAGCAGTGTTCGCTTCGATCAATATCTGGGAAACTTCGTCTAGAGTTTCGGGAATATATACTTTCTGCGTATTCCCGCCGTTCATATTGCTGGCGTCAGTAAGATAGTTTTGAAGCTCATCCGTTTGCGTCTTTACTTGCATTTCGTCAAATCTTATCTTATCCGTCGGTATCGGAACAATCGAATTCCGCTGTAGCCACTACCTTACCGACAATTCTCTTTCTCTAAGGTACCGCAGACGATCCCTCATATCCGCGGCCTGCTCGAATTTCATCTCTTTTGCGGCGTGACGCATGTCCGCTTCGAGCTGCGATATCGTTTCCTTTAACTGCTTCGGCGAATATTCTTCGAAGGCATCCAGATCGAGCGGTATCTTGAAATAATCGGCTTCGTACGCAGTAACCAATGTTGCTTCGATCGGCTTGACGATCGTACGCGGCGTAATTCCATTATCGATGTTGTATTGACCCTGAAGCGCGCGCCGGCGATTTGTTTCATCGATCGCATGGCGCATCGAATCAGTGATCTTATCCGCATAGAGTATCGCCTTTCCTTCTGCATTACGCGCCGCACGTCCGATCGTTTGAATAAGTGAACGCTCCGACCTAAGAAAACCTTCTTTATCCGCGTCAAGGATCGCAACAAGCGACACCTCAGGCAGGTCCAGCCCTTCCCTTAGAAGGTTGATTCCAACCAGTACGTCGAATTCTCCGCGGCGAAGGTCGCGAAGTATCTTGATCCGTTCTAGTGTGTGAATGTCACTATGGAGATAACTCACTTTCACGCCCACCTCGGCAAAATACTCGCTCAGATTCTCCGCCATCCGCTTTGTCAATGTCGTAACTAGCACTCGCTCGTTCCGCTCCGCACGCTGCCGACATTCTTCGAGAAGGTCGTCGATCTGTCCGCGAACCGGGCGAACCTCGACGACCGGGTCCTGTAGTCCGGTCGGCCGTATTATCTGCTCGACGACCTCGCCGCCGGTTTTGGTAAGTTCATACGGCCCCGGCGTTGCAGAAACATAGACCGTCTGTCCGATACGCTTTTCGAATTCTTCAAAGCTCAAAGGGCGATTGTCCTTCGCGCTGGGAAGACGAAATCCAAACTCCACGAGCGTTCCTTTCCGCGACTGGTCTCCCTTGTACATTGCACCGAGCTGCGGGACCGATTGATGCGATTCGTCTATTACCATCAGCGCATCGGACGGCAAATAATCAAGCAGGGTTGGCGGGGGCTCGCCGGGTGCCTTTCCGGTTAAATGCCGTGAATAATTTTCGATACCGCGGCAAAATCCCATTTCCTTGATCATCTCAAGGTCGTACATCGTGCGCTGATGCAGCCTCTGTGCTTCAACGATCTTTCCTTCTCCGACCAAAAACTCTTCGTGCTGCACGAGCTCTTCTTTGATCGTATTTATCGCGCTTTTTATCGTCGATTTCGACATCACATAGTGCGTTTTGGGGTAGATCGGAAGGCGATCGTCATGTTTCGTCAGCACTTCGCCCAGGAGCGGATCGATCGTATAGATCGCTTCTATCTCATCGCCCCAAAATTCAACGCGATAGGCCTGATCCTGGTAGCTCGGATAGATCTCTACCACATCACCCCGAACGCGAAAAGCGCCGCGGTCGAAGTCGATATTCACACGCTCATACTGGAGATCGACAAGCCGCTGCAAAAATTGCTCGCGGGTGATCTTCATCCCCGGCTCGATAAAGATCAACATTCCGAAATAGGCGTCCGGATCGCCAAGACCGTAGATGCACGAAACCGACGCAACCACGATAACGTCTCGCCGCTCGAACAGCGAGCGTGTCGCATGCAGACGAAGTCGGTCGATCTCCTCGTTAATCGTCGCCTCTTTCTCGATATAAAGGTCCGCTGCCGGAACGTAGGCCTCCGGCTGATAATAATCGTAATACGAAACGAAATACTCGACCGCGTTTTCCGGAAAAAATGTCTTAAACTCTTGGTAAAGTTGCGCCGCAAGCGTCTTGTTATGAGCAAGTACGAGTGTCGGTCGCTGTACTCGTTGAATTACATTCGCAATTGTGAACGTCTTCCCGCTTCCTGTGATCCCGAGCAAAACCTGATCCTTTGTGTCGGCGTCGAGTTCAGCCACGAGTTGTTCGATCGCTGCCGGCTGATCGCCTTTGGGCGTGTTTTCAGAAATGAGACGAAATTGCATTCTTTGATCATAAACGAAATCGTCAAGCGGATAAAGCGTTCTAACGGATCGCAATTGGGCTTGTTTTTTGGTTTCCGTCCGATGATCAAAACCCGGTTTGCAATGGATTGAACGCGTTACGGAATTTCCTCCTTTACCAAATCAGATTTTCATAATACAGTTATCAAACCGATCCTTTTTTCCAATTCAAGAATGACAGTCGCCTCCACCGTAACTGAGACACGTATTTCCGATCTGCCGCTGCTGCACCGCGGCAAAGTTCGCGACCTGTTCGGGATCGATGAGCATCAGATGCTGCTTGTGGCCACGGACCGTATTTCGGCGTTCGATTGTGTGCTGCCTACGCCGATCCGGCATAAGGGTTTCGTACTTACCGCCCTTTCCGCTTTTTGGTTTAAGTACTTGGAAAAGATCGTACCGAATCACCTAATAACTGACGATTTCGACAGAATGCCTGAATCAGTCAAACGTCACGAAGAACTTCGGGGTCGTTCGATGCTTGTAAAAAAGGCTCAGGTTTTTCCCGTTGAATGCGTTGTTCGCGGTTATCTGGAAGGCTCAGGTTGGAAGGATTATCTTGAATCGAATAAGGTGTGCGGCCACGACCTGCCGCCTGGGCTAAAACAGTGCGACAAGCTTCTTAAGCCGATATTTACCCCGGCCACCAAAGCTGAGATGGGGCTGCATGATGAAAATATCAGCCAGCTTGAATTTGTTAAAATCGTCGGTCACGACACTGCCGCAGAGTTAAAGGCGATCTCTCTTTCTCTCTACAATTCTGCAGCCGAATATGCATATACCAAGGGCATTATAATTGCAGATACAAAATTCGAATTCGGTCGGGATTCCGATGGTAATATCATGCTCGTTGATGAACTCCTCACGCCTGATTCGTCACGTTTCTGGGCCGCGGATGCTTATGCACCGGGTGGGCCGCAGCCATCATTCGATAAACAGTTCGTCCGGGAATATCTGGAAACGCTTGAATGGGACAAACAGCCGCCGGCACCGGAACTTCCGCCCGAGATCGCCAAGGCCACATCGGAAAGGTATTTGAACGCTTATAAATTATTGACAGGAGAAGAATTGCCGGGAATTTAGCGGCTCTTCAAATGGAGGGGCTAGGATGCGCGATCGGATGGTTGGACTCATCCAGGAAATGTTGGACGGTCAAATATTGTTGGGCGAAGCAATGGGAGAGTTCGAAAAACTCTACATTCAAAAAGCGCTCGAGCGAAGTGGCAATCACCTGACTAAGACAGCCATTGCCCTCGGAATTCATAGAAACACGCTCTCAAAACGTGTCGCCGCATACAGCGCACCGCCAAAACCACCGAAACGGATCGCGGCAAGGCGCTCAAAATAGTTCTATTGCCACGCCAAAATTTCAAATGAGTCGCCGATGCGGACCTCCGCTCCATGGTCTTCGGCGATGAGATTTTGTCCAAACATTACCATTCCATCTTGTTTACGGTAGGAAGCCAGCGTCCTCAAAGGTTCGGGCCCGTCCACGTTGCCCGTGCTCTGGTCAACCGTTGTTATCACGCAGCGGCCGCAAGGTTTTACAATGTGAAACTCGGTGGTTCCTATCCTTATTCGCTTCCATTTATCTTCTTCGAACGGACCCGACCCGGCAACTACAAAATTAGGTCGAAACCGATCCATCGGCAGAACAACGTCAAGCCGCGAGTTAAGATCGGCGAGTGAACCCTCCCCGATCAAAAGGAATGGGTAACCGTCCGCAAAGCTCACAGCGTCCTCTCCGCTGTGGACGGCGAAGTCGGCATTGACCGGACGACGCGATTCTGTGTTCATTGCCGCCAGATCACAATCGATCCGAAGAGTATCAGAAAACCAGCGACCAACTGTGTCATCATATATCGACGCCTTAACCTTGCTTGACCAGACCTCCACCATTGCTGAACGGCCGTTGTCCGGTTCGTAGCCAAATTCAATCGTGCTCTTCCCGCTTCGCGCAACCACCACTGAACCGCGAAGTTCGATCGTGATCGAGGCCATTTTAGGATGGTCTCGTTGAGTCATAAATTTGTTCGCTTTATCTACAAGCATCCATCGCCGGTCATGCCGCAGACCGCGTTGTTCGACTACAGACGAGTCGAGTGCGATCCCTTTCAACGATTTCACCGGATATATGTTAATTTCCGTCAGATGCATAAACTTGATAACATTGCTATCAGATTTTCTTAATTCTAATTATCACACTTGACTTGAATGGAACCCCCAGCTATACTAGCACTCTTGGACATCGAGTGCTAGAAATCAGATTCCGGACACTCGGATCCAAGATTTAATTCTATCATTAGAGATAATCAAAAGGAGTAGTTCTGAAATGGCAACATTAATCAAACCATTACACGATCGTGTGATCATCAGACGCATTGAAGACAACGTCAACCAGACCGCCGGTGGACTTTTTATCCCGGATACGGCTAAGGAGAAGCCACAGGAAGGCGAGGTTATCGCTGCAGGCGAAGGTAAATATAAGGAAGACGGTTCGCGTCAAAAGCTTGACGTCAAGGCGGGCGACCGCATTCTGTTTGGAAAATACAGCGGTTCCGAGATCAAACTTGATGGCGAAGAGTTCATCATCATGCGCGAAGACGAGATCCTCGGCATTATCGAACGCGCAGGAGCAGCAGCTTAAGTAAATCAGTCTGACAGTCTGTCGTACTAAATATCAGGAGATTATTAAAACATAATGGCTAAACAAGTAGTTCACGGAGAAGAATCACGCGCTGCGATTTTGCGCGGTGTCAACCAGCTTGCGGACGCAGTGAAAGTTACACTCGGCCCCAAGGGTAGAAATGTTGTTATCGATAAGAAATTCGGTTCGCCGACGATCACCAAAGACGGTGTTACTGTTGCGAAAGAGATCGAATTAAAGGACACGCTCGAAAACATGGGCGCGCAGATGGTCCGAGAAGTTGCGAGCAAAACCTCGGATGTAGCCGGTGACGGCACTACGACCGCTACCGTCCTTGCGCAAGCGATCTTTAAGGAAGGCGTCCGCACGGTTGCTGCCGGTGCCAACCCGATGGCGCTCAAACGCGGCATCGAGAAGGCCGTTGCTGAAGTGGTCGCCGAAGTCGCTCGGGTTTCGAAGCCGGTTTCCGGTGATGCGATCGCACAGGTCGGAACGGTCTCGGCCAACGGTGACAAGACGATCGGCACGATCATCGCGGAAGCGATGGACAAGGTCGGCAAAGACGGCGTCATCACGGTTGAAGAATCGAAGACGATGGACACCCTGCTCGAAGTCGTAGAAGGAATGCAGTTTGACCGCGGCTATCTTTCGCCGTACTTCGTCACCGATGCTGACCGTATGGAGGCGGCTTTGGAAGAGCCCTTCATTCTGATACACGAAAAGAAGATCTCGAACATGCGTGATCTGCTTCCGATCTTGGAACAGGTTGCAAAATTGGGACGTCCGCTGATCATCATTGCCGAGGACGTCGAAGGCGAAGCCCTTGCGACTCTGGTAGTGAATAAACTTCGCGGTACGCTTAATGTCGCAGCCGTCAAAGCCCCGGGCTTCGGCGACCGTCGCAAGGCAATGCTCGAAGACATCGCGGTTCTGACCGGCGGTAAGGTCATCAGCGAGGACCTCGGCATCAAGCTCGAGACCATCACCATCGAAGACCTTGGCAAGGCCAAAAAGGTCACGATCGACAAGGAAAACACTACCATTGTCGAAGGCGCAGGTGCCGGTGAAGCGATCGACGGACGCATCAAAACCATCCGCAATCAGATCGAAGATACGACCAGCGACTACGATCGTGAAAAACTGCAGGAACGCCTCGCGAAATTGGTTGGCGGTGTTGCGGTGATCAAGGTCGGTGCCGCTACCGAGATCGAAATGAAGGAAAAGAAGGCCCGCGTTGAAGATGCAATGCACGCAACACGTGCGGCGGTCGAAGAAGGTATCGTTGCCGGCGGAGGCGTTTGCCTGGTTCGCGCCGGAAAAGTGCTCGAAAACTTCAAGACGGGCGGCGAGGACCATGACGAACAGATCGGTGTTAATATCGTTCGCCGCGCTCTCGAAGAACCGCTTCGTCAGATCGCGCAAAACGCCGGTAAAGAAGGCGCTGTGATCGTCGAAAAAGTGATCGGAAGCGACGTTGAAAGCTACGGCTTTAACGCCGCGACTGAGAAATTCGAAGACCTCGTCGCAGCCGGTGTCATCGACCCCGCAAAGGTCACGCGTTACGCTCTGCAGAACGCAGCGTCGATCGCAGGCTTGATGCTCACCACCGAAGCCATGATCGCTGACGCCCCGGATGAAAAGGGCGATGGCGGAATGGGCGGCGGCATGGGCGGCGGCATGGGCGGCATGGGCATGGGAATGTAACGGAGCGGGGACACTCCTGTCCCCAACGCCTCTCGCGGCGTGCTCCCCTAACCCTCGCACTAACCGTTGGTTAATTTACAAAAAGGCTTCGTCACCTGGCGAAGCCTTTTTTCAGTTCCAAACACAAAACGATCTAAGTTTTTCAAACTCCCTCGCGAAACCGGTTCGCCCTTGAACCGACCGAGTGTTTTGCGCTTCCAACGGATTGCTTAATGCTTGAAATGCCGGCTCGAAATAACTGTTGACAAAATCTTCGATACTGCTTAAAGTACTGCTCGAAGTTATCTATTCACCCGATCGAATAAGGGATCTCCTACATGAAGCGGCGCTCCAACCATAGCGTAATGGATTTGCAGCGAACGTTTTACAGGAGATCTATATGAAAAACTTACGAATGTTTAGACGGTATTCGACTATTTCGATTCGGACCGACCTAATCGTGGTCTGCCTTACCCTTCTGCTTTTTGTCGTGTTTGCTGCGGAAAATGCCACAGCCGGGACAATAGTTGTTACTTCGACTATTCAGGCGGCCGTTGACGCCGCCAACCCGGGTGATAAGATTTACGTGCCGCCTGGTGTCTACTTCGAGAGCGTGAATGTCCGAACGAGCAACCTAACTATTCAAGGAAGTCATGGAGCAGTACTCGATGCCGGGAATAGGATCGGAATACGGGTTGGAATCGGTGCCCGAACAACAGTTAACGGAATTCGACTTTGTCCTGCAATCGGTGTCACGGGATTTACACTCGAAGGTCTTACGATTCGCAATGCACGTTTCGCCGCCGTTTTCCTGATCGGAGTCGATGGATATACGCTGGCCGGAACGAAATACCTTGACGATCCTGTATATGGCCCGTTCCCCGTCTGTTCGCACAACGGAATTATCGAGAGCAACCATCTCACCGGCGGCAACAATGCTCCGGGTTCGCCTGACGTCGGAATCGACGCAGGCATCTATGTTGGCGACTCTGACGGCGTCATTGTGCGAAATAATTTCGTCACGAACTACGCGGTCGGTATCGAAATCGAAAATACATCGAATGTCGTTGTTCAAAACAATAATGTCAAAAAGAATTCGGGCGGCATCGTGTTATTGGTTCTGCCGGGATTGCACAATTTTGCTACGAATAACGTCCTGATTGAAAGAAATCAAGTGCTGCAGAACAATTTGCCGAATCCCGTGCCGTTCGAGGGCCCGACCGGCGATCCGCTCGGAAATCTTCCGACGGGCACCGGCATACTAAACGTAGGTGGCGACGGCGTGGTTATCCGGAACAATAAGGTAATTGGGAATGATTCATGGGGAATCACAATTGCACAAAATCCCTTCGCTGTGTTCGATGCTCGCATAGAGCCGAATCCGGATAACAATCAGGTATACGGAAATGTCGCGTTACAGAACGGCAAAATTCCCGATCCGGTGCGCGCGGTAACGCCAGGGGCTGATATCGTTTATGACGGAACCGGCGTCGGCACGTGTTTTGGCAGAAATGTTTTCCGGACGGATTTCCCAACTGGAATAACGGGCTTTTTTGCCTGCCCATAGAGTCGGCAAACTGCTCCATCAACGGCTTTCTTTATGCGGATAGGACTTCTTTTCGGAGTCCGACTTGCTTGGTGTCAGAACCGGGAGCAGTAGCGACCGGGTTCTTCAACTCCCCATACTAAAAAGCCTCGTCCGTCCGACGAGGCCTTTTGTATATTCCGTGCTAACATTTCGTTCTTATGGAATCGGCGTTTAATACCATGCTCTCTGCGGTGCGAGTAGCGGCGGGCAAACGCATATTGTTTGTGCCGCACGCGATCAGACAAATGGCCCGTCCTGACCGCATGATAACGACAGCGGACATTCGTTCCGTTATTTTCGATGGCGAGATCATCGAGAATTACCCGGAAGATGCCCGAGGTCATAGCTGTCTTATGCTGGGCTTTGACGACGGGACGCGTGCGATTCATCTTGTCTGTTCGCCAAAAGACGAGTATCTTGCAATTATCACGGCATATTTGCCGGACGAGGACGAGTGGTCCGAGGATTTTACGCAGAGGTTAAGAACGACATGAAATGCATGTACTGCAAAGGCAAGATGGCACCCGGCACGGCGCCGTTTCACATCGACCGAAAAGGCTATCACCTTGTCTTCGACAAGGTCCCGGCCCTCGTCTGCCGACAATGCGGCGAAGTATATTTCAACGAAACCCAGGTCGACTCGATTCAAACCGCGATCCAGGTCATCGACATCCAGGCGGAGAAAATAGCTGCCTAGATTTTTTGACAGTTTACGCTTACCACCGAAGCCATGATCGCTGACGCCCCGGATGAAAAGGGCGATGGCGGTATGGGCGGCGGCATGGGCGGCGGAATGGGCGGCATGGGCATGGGAATGTAACGGAGCGCGGACACTCTTGTCCGCAACGCCTCTCGCGGCGTAATCCTATCAGAACCGGGAGGAGTAACGACCGGCGCATTTCAAAAAAGGCTTCGTCACCCTGGCGAAGCCTTATCTCGTCACCGAGCGAATACTTTTCTAAATTATTCAAGTGAAAGCGTCGTCACCGTCGCGCTGAAGCCAGTCGAGTCGCCTTCATACCATTTCAGTCCGACGCCGACCGAAAAATCGATCGTGTCACCCTTCTCTGCGTTAATCGTTAAATCAAAAGCCTTCTCGAAATTGAAGCCGAGGATATGTGCGGTAAAGTGTGTGACTTTCGCGTTTTGTACCACGGCAGCGTCCGAATTCGTATGGCCGGCGAAATTTATCCCGCGAAATTGACCTTGCAGGTGATAGGTCCCGCGAGCCGGAGCCGTCCACCGTAAGGTGCTTCGCTGTAAGTCCGGACCGGGATGCAGCTCAAACAAGGTTGGAGGCAGAACGATCCCGTCCTGAATTACCAGGTCCATCTTGGTGGCGTTGTGAGCTATCATCGGTTGAAACTCGTCAGTGCGCCTCCATACGTCGACAGGTGTTTCGGGCGATGAAGGATGAGTGTCGTGGTCGGCGTGTTCGAACAGGATAAACCGCGAACTATTGTTGAACGGCGTGAAGCCGTATGACCGGTTTCCATTGGGGTTGTTGACGTTTGAGAACTCTACAACTGGATCTTCACACCGTCCGACCCTGGGTGTTGGTGAATAAGTGTCAGGGGGACACGGATTTCCCTTATACGAATTTTCATCTACAGGATTGTAGCGAAATCCGGAATATGAAAAGTACAGAGCCGCAGCTATCCCGACTGCACCCAGGGTTACAAGCACTGTCCCGACGAGAGAAAGAAAAAACCATTTTCGTTGTATGTGAATAAAGCCGGAACGTCCTTCGCCCGCAACTATCAAACGGTTTCCATTGTCGGCTGTTTTCGCTAAATCGGCGGATGAAATATCGTCCTCCGCCGCATCAGACCTTTGATGGACCTTCTTTTGTCTTCGAACCTTAGCGTTAAACCGGTAACCGATCGTCGGAAATGTCTCGATAGCGACCGACAGATCGCCTTTTTCTGAGAAAACCCTCCTAAGGTTTGAAATGTGAACTACAAGATTCGCATCCTCTACGAACGAGTCGTGCCAAACATTTTCAAATATCTCATTCTTCCGAACGACGCGGTTATCGTGTTCCACAAGAAAGATCAGAAGTTCAAAAGTCTTCGGCGGAAGGCGAATTGGCTCTCCATCGAAAGTTAAAGATCTTTGCTCAGTGTCAAGCAAATAGCGGCCGAACTCAATAACGGCCGATCCATTTGAACGGTCACCTGACAAATCAGACTCGTTTCGCATCATTTAGAAAACATTTAGATAGCTTTATTTAGAAAACATTTAGGTTTCATTTGAGACATGGACTCCACCGAAATATTACAACTAACACGCCCGAAAAAATAGCACAGATTGTTGGAGAAACAAATAGAAATTCCTCGCATTTCGCGTTAGAGGCTTTTCCAACAACAAATTGCTTCACCCAAAATAGGAGATAAATATGAGACCCTCAAGCCCACTTTTCAGCGTTATTCCGTTTTGCTCCTTCTTCAGAGTTGCTGCGGTTGTAACGCCAGCAAGAGCCTCCTCTCTGCTCTTGCTGATTTTTATTTGCATCGTTTCCATTGCCGTTTCACCGGCGTTAGCGCAGAAGGGGAAAAAAGGCCCGCCGAGTCCGTGTGTGAAACCCACGGTAGCGCCTCCGGATACGAGCTGCTTCCTCGGCGCTGGCTGCCTCGATTCGTCGTTTAACGGAACCGGTTTTGCGGTATATGATCAGCTTGGCTACATCAGTTCGGTCATGACCGAGACAGACGGTAAGATCATCGCCGTTGCACAGGGAACGATTTCACCCAGTTCACCGACGGGTAAAGACCTGATGATAATGAAGTTTAATGCCGACGGAAGCCGCGATACGACGTTCGGCGATGTGGATACAGGAAACCCGTTGCTTCAGCTGGGATACACGCACATTCCGGTCACTGCCGGTACCGAGTTCGTTGACGCCGGCGCGTTGCAGGCGGATGGCAAGATCCTCGCAAGCGGTTGGTCAAGCGGCATATGGTGGGTCGTGCGTACTCTACCCGATGGTTCACTGGATCCGAGTTTTGATGGTGATGGAATCCGAACCGTCGCTTATAGTGACATCGGCGGCGAAGATATCGTCGTACAGCCCGACGGCAAGATACTTGTCGGCGGTGGACCGAACTTTACTCTCACCCGTTTTAATACCGACGGCTCCTTCGATAACACGTTCGGGAGCGGAGGACAGGTGACGTATAACGCCAGTACAAACTCGCGCGGCAGTAGCCGCCTCTGGTCAATTGCGCTCCAACGAGTCGCGGCCGCCCCGACAGAAGACAGGATCGTGGTTGGTGGCTGGTCGCTCGACCGCAGCAACGGGACCTCTTCCTTTGCCCTGATGAGAATTCGTTCAGACGGCACTGTAGACACGACATTCGGCAGCGGCGGCAGGGTCAAAACGAGCTTTTTCAACACTGGCGACCAAGTGCGGGAATTAGCCATTGATCCCTCGAACCGGATCGTAGCAGCAGGAATCACGCGCATAAACAGTTGTTCGGCTACTGATTTCGGGATCGCCCGCTATACCGAGAACGGTCAGCTCGACGCGTCGTTCGGATCGCAGGGCAAAGCGAGCCTCGATTTGTACAACGACGAAAACAGCGTCTATGCACTTACCGTCCAGCCTGACGGAAAGCCGATAGTTGCCGGAAATGCGACAGTTTTGCGCACTGACCCGGTCAATCGGCGCCACTATTTGACTCTCGTACGTTTTGATACGGCCGGGAACCTCGACGCTGCCTTCGGATCGGGGACCGCCGGCCCGGGCGTCGTTACGACCATGCTGGCAGAAGGGCCGCTGGACTCTATTTTCGTTTACTCCCTGCACCAACAGTCGGATGGCAGGATCCTCGCTGCAGGCGTATTGAACAATGAGCCGGTAATGGCACGGTATCTCCCGTAAGATCGTTTGATGGACTGTAGGAAGGCCGTGAACACTTGCGGTCTTTTTTCTCGCTCCTTCCCGAGGACCTTCTCGCAGAGCCACGTCATTGAGGGCGTGGTACGGTTGCCGATTGATTTTCTCCTGCCCGGCTTAAACCAATTAGGAATGCCCGTTGCGGAAACCCGTTTCTACCGATACGATATTCTAGAATGGGTAACAAAGAGCTTATGTCGCCTGCCGACATTCATGCGTTTGGAGTGGAGATCGTCTTCAAACAGCTTGAAAAAGATGGATGGCTTATCGCGTCTGCCGACGCCGCAGCGGATGTACACAGCGAACCGCAGCTCGTGGCGATAAAAGACGGCGAACTCGCATTTTTTGTGGTCCGGACCGGCGTCTATCCCAGCCGCGGCCGTTTTGAGGAGGGCCAGAAAGCTTTCGATATCCTTGTTCGTCACGCGGCGACGCATGGCGCAACGTGCTACTTTGCAAGCGTCGGGATCGCAAACTCCGAAGGAAGGGACGAAGCTGAAATGGCAATACCCGTTAAAGGCGTCGCTTACAACGTTGAATTCGACGGGTTGGTCAAGATGGAACTCCCGCTATAATATTTCGCCCGTCCGCGTTTGGTGCTTTGCTGCGCTATTGTATATACTTTCGCCTGTATTGACTCCGGCTAATGCGTCCCACCATTCCGGAAAACCGGCGGCCAAACCGCGCGTAAACAGTCTTTAATAAAAACTTCAGTTTTCAAGGGGTAATACGGTAATGCTCAACCGAGATAGTAATTTGTCGTTGTTTCGGGTTTCGTTAAGGGTCTTCGCTGGTTTCGCGATCTTCATGGTTGCGAGCGTCTTTTCGCCCATCCAACAAGCCCAGAACGCCGACGATACGTCACCATTTGCAAGGTTCAACGAGTGGGCCATTAAATTAGCTGAAGATCCGCGGTCTGCCAATATGGACGTTGGCGAGCGCCTCGCAGCCGAACGACGCGCAGCTCTGACGAAAATTGCCGCTACCGATCCGCGCCTCGCGATCGAAAACGCGCTCTCGCGTGAACAATATAAAGACCTGCCGGCACAAATTACTCAGCATCTTGAGACTCCCATAAGTTTTTATGGCGATTTGCTGGTATTTGTGGTCGACGGACGCGAAGGCGAAAGCTCGCGCATCGAGAGAAAGGTTCGTATCGGCGAAAGCCTTTTCGACGCATACGTTTACGGCCGCCGCGCGGCAATTTCGACCAAGCTGGACATTCCGATGCACGGCATTTTGATCGATGAGAAGATGGTGATCGCAGAATCGCCGATCAGAAGGATCGATTCAGATTACCTGTCGTCCGGCATAGCAGCCGAGATCGGCGGCAAGATAACAATCTTCGAAACTGAGACCCAACTTAACGAATACATCTCCGATCAGGTGAAATTTGAATCTAAGATCGGAAATGACACCGACGCAGATCTGCTCAACTCTTGGACGGAGGGTGAAAAAACGGTTCTGGTCATAAGAGTAGATTTTGCCGATGCGCCGGGCGACCCGTTGGATGCGGTCGGTCAGCGGCTTACGTCTGAACGCGCCCACGCGCTTTTTACGGATCAGGTCGACCCCTTTTATGACGTAAATTCGTATGGTAAAACTGGTTTAACTGCTACGGTAACACCAGTTATCCGTCTCCCGCGTGACCTCTCGTATTATTCAACCGGCGGAAACTATAACGCGATGCTCACCGATGCCAGGGCCGCGGCTCGCGCCGCTGGTTACGAGACCGCAAATTTCGATCTTGACCTGATTCCTTTTACATTTTCGTCCAACATCGGATGGGCCGGCATTGCCGCGGTCGGCGCCAAAGGCGCTTTATTGAATGGCTATTTCGACATGGGCACGACCGCCCACGAACTCGGTCATAACTATGGAATGCTTCATGCCAACACCTGGCGGACAAACGACGGTACCGTTATAGGCAGCGGGAGCAATATCGAATACGGCGATACATATGACACGATGGGACGCGGATTAAGTAGTGGGCCAGCGGGACACTTCAATGCCCGCTACAAACGGCTGATGGATTGGTTGACCGACGCGAATGTCCAGACGGTCACGTCGAGCGGCACCTTCCGGATCACCGCACACGATTCGTCCGTGGCTGGCGGTATTCGCGCCTTAAAGATCCCAAAAGATCCAACAAAGAACTATTGGATCGAGTTTAGACAGCTGTTTACTAATAATCCGAACGCTATGAACGGTGCCGCGATACGTTGGGATTACGATAGTGAACACTTCGAAGAAACGCAGCTTTTAGATATGACTCCGGCGACGTTGGGAGTGATGTCCGACGCGCCTCTAAATATCGGCCAAACCTTTGCGGATCAGGCAAGCGGGATCACAGTTACAGTTCTCGGAAAGGGCAATACGAGTCCTGAGAGCTTGGATATTCGCGTAGACATAGGCGGGACCCAGCCAACACCGACTCCAACGCCGACTCCAACGCCGACACCTACGCCGACTCCAACACCTACGCCGACCCCAACACCTACGCCGACACCGACACCGACTCCAACTCCTACGCCGACACCTACGCCAACTCCTACACCGACTCCAAGGCCGACGCCAACACCTACGCCAACACCTTCGCCATCACCCACGCCGCCGAACTCTCCGTCGACAGGTCGAATCGAACAGTTTGATTTTGACGGCGACCGTCGAGATGACGTTTCGATCTTCCGGCCGGCAGCTGGTGAGTGGTGGCATCTTAGAAGCTCAGATAGCATTGGGCGCGCAGTAAAATTCGGCGCCGCAGGCGACAAGATCGTCCCTGGTGACTATACCGGTGACGGGAGGTCCGACGCGGCGGTTTGGCGGCCATCTACGGGGCAATGGTTCATTCTTCGAAGTGAAGATTCAACTTTCTATGGTTTCCAGCTTGGATCATCCGGTGATATTCCGGCCCCTGCCGATTTTGATGGGGATTCAAAGATGGACGCGACGATCTTCCGTCCATCGGGCGGCAACTGGTACATTTCAAGGTCCGGTGGCGGCGGAATGGCGATCGCCCAGTTTGGCGCTTCCGGCGATCGTCCCATTCCTGCTGATTTTGATGGCGATGGAAGATCCGATGCAGCTATTTGGAGACCCTCGCGAGGCGAGTGGTGGTACCGTCGAAGTTCCGATGGCAGCGCCAGAGCGGTGCAATTCGGCACGTCAACCGACAAGGCGGTTCCCGCCGATTACACCGGCGATGGGAAAACCGACATCGCGTTCTGGCGTCCTTCTACGGGTTTCTGGTACATCTTACGCAGCGAAGATTTGCGTTTCTACGGATTTCCATACGGCTCGAATGGCGACATTCCGGCTGCGGCCGATTATGACGGCGACGGCAGGGCCGATCCTGCCATATTTCGGCCATCGAGCGCTACATGGTACATGTACGGTTCGGCCACCGGCTCATTCGTCAGACGGTTTGGCGCATCGGGCGATGTCCCGGTACCGTCAGCATACGCTCAGTGAACATTTATTTGCAGCCTTTCCACTGGATGACCTTTTGTAAACCAATTGAATCTTAAGAGAGTCACCCCGAAGACGTGACAGAATTCGGCCGGACGCCTGCGAAACAATTAATTGTCCAGCCCGGTCCATTTTGCTTTATAATTACGCTATCGAATCCGTCTAAAGGAGGAAAATATATGTCCGAAGATGAACGATGTGGACACGATGCTTGCAGCTGTCCGGTGGAAAGTGATGCGGAATATTGCAGTGAGCACTGTCAAGATGCGCATGACCAGGATATTATCGAGATCACCTGCGATTGCGGACATGACAGCTGCGAATAACAGTTAGAAATAAGATAAGGGCACCGCCCAGAACCGACGGGCCCTTTTTCCTATTCTTTTTTCGAGCTAAACTGCGCCGCGATTACCCATAAGGAGCCTGACGATAAACAGAAGCAGTATCGCCCCAAGAATCGACATAATCCAGCCCGCGGCGTAGTTTTCGCCGCCCCAAAGCATTCCGCCGAGAAAGGTTCCGAGAAAAGAACCCGCGATTCCCAAAACAGCAGTGAGGAGCCATCCAAGCCACCCGTCCGGAAGAGCTTCTTTACCCGGCATTATCAGCCTTGCAATAACGCCAACGACCAAGCCTATTATTAGTGTCCAAATGAACTGCATAATTTTCTCCTTAGATTTTTTTTTAAGATCTGTTACCTAGAACGAAGTAGTCCTTTTGTACTACAAATCCGACAAAATCACAAGATACGGCCCCCCTTCTTATGTGCGCCTTCCCTTGTGCGAAAATACCCAAAGGGCGGGCCCGATACCCGACCTTACGCAATCGACTTTCTAAATCACAGCGATAACGTTTGCAGCAAACTTAATGTATATTATATGGGTTTAAGGCGTTGTGTGTGGCACACCATTTGACTATCTTAACCGGAAGATTTGACGAACCGCCCAGCAGGAACCGATAATCTCGAAGGGATTTCCAGTCGACAAATAGGAGCAAAAACTAGATATGTCAGGTGAAAACAGCACCGGAAACAATTTGATTTGGGCGATTACGCTGATCATAATCGTCGCCGTTATCGCTGGAGCGTTATATTACAGCGGGTTCTTAAGCGGTAACCGTAAGGAAACGAAAGAGATAGAAGTTGAAATTAAGGCGCCTGCGACCTCAAATAGGTAAATCTTTCGTTAAAGCTTTTCGTCCAGGTTATGGCGCTTTATCATTCCATATAGTCGCGGACGATATAGGCCCAGCAAATTAGCGGCCGCTTGCTTGTTGCCTTTCGTCCTTCTAAGGGCCGCGAGGACTACGCCGCTTTCGATCTCACCGAACACATCCTTGGATTCACTTTCGTCGTCAGGATCGGGAAGGCTTTCGACGATCATTTTGCCGAATTCTTCAAAAAGTTCCTCGCTTCCGATCTCAGGATTTGTAGAATATGAGGCAACGCCGTTTGAGCCGAGCTCAACCGGTTCGGCCGTTCCGAAAACGCGTGGAGCGCTGCCGAGATCAGACGCAGCACTAGCAACGGCCATCGCAGCGTTGCTCTTTATGTCGACCCGGTCGATCTTTTTAGCCTTACTGAGCAATACAGCGCGTTCGATAACATGCTGCAGTTCCCGAACGTTACCTCGCCAGCTATAATTCAGCATTTGATCATATGCAGACTGCGCAAATTGCAGGTCTTTTTTCTTATACTTTTCTCCGTATTCGTGAAGAAAATGTTCCGCCAACATCGGCACATCTTCAAGCCGATCGCTCAAGGGTGGGATTTTTATCTCAATTGTGTTTATTCGGTAATACAAGTCCTCTCGCAGGTTGCCGTCCTTGATCGCTTCGAATGGATCACGGTTAGTTGAACTTATCAGTCTGAAATCGGCATCCTGAGACTTTTCGCTCCCGACTCGGTGATATGCCTTTTCCTGAAGGACTCGGAGCAGCTTCGGCTGAAGTTCTATTGGCATTTCCCCGATCTCGTCAAGCAAAATGCTGCCTCCGTTCGCCTGTCCGATAAATCCGATCTTATCTGCGTTCGCGCCGGTAAAAGAGCCTTTGACGTGCCCAAACAACTGTGACTCGATCAGATCTTTTGGCAGGGCCGAACAATTCACCTTAACGAACGGCTTGTTGGCCCTACGGCTCTTATAATGTATGGCGTTGGCAATTACTTCCTTACCGGTACCGGAATCACCGAGGATCAGAATATTTGCGTCCGAACCGGCGACGTTCTCAATTATCTCGTAAATGTTCTGCATCGTCCGGCTGCCGCCAATAACGCCTTCGTAAGAGGTTCTACTGGAAAGTTTACCTCTCAACTCCTGAATTTCCAGGGTTTGCTGTTTTCGTTCGACCGCCTTCTCGATCAGCGGAAGCAATTGGTCAAAATCAACCGGCTTCTCGATAAAGTAAAATGCCCCGGCTTTTGTAGCTTCGATCGTCTTTTCGGTCGAACCGAATCCCGTGATCATGATGATCTCGGTCTGCGGAGCGATCTCCTTCGATTTTCGGACCATCTCGATCCCGCTTATATCAGGTAAATTCAGATCCGTGAGAATAATATCGAAGTCGTTTTCCCGAACCCGTTCGAGTCCGGTCGTGCCCTGCTCAGCTAAAGTCGTCTCGAATCCTTCCGACTCAAGCTGGAACTTTAGTAAGTTTAGGGTTACTTTATCGTCGTCAACAACCAGCGCCTTTTTCTTCGCCATAATCTCCTTAGCTTCCCGATTGTATCAAAATAAGACAGTCGTGAAAAATGGGCAAGCGTAACTTGCCCCATTTACAAAACAGAAATCACTTACCGGTCTTTCTTCGTTTCCCAACCAGCAAGCCGAGTATTACGCCAACTGCCGCGGCTGCACCGATACTCCAACCTGGCCTTTGCGAAATTCTCTGTCTGATCTGCTCCTTTGTTTGATAGAGGTCGAAATTCTTAACGTAATCTGAAGTCGCTTCAAGGGCTTCCGCTGTCCGATGACCGAAATGGTTAACCTTTTCGATCGTACTGTGTGCATACTTTCCAAACTGATCGGCCTTCACTTCGAGAACGCCCTGAACCTTGTCGGACGATTCGTTTAGTTTGCCTGCTGCATTTGAAATATTATTCGAAACCTTGTCTTTCAGTGTTGGTAGTGTCGATGGATTATTATCGACACCCGTTTCGAATTCCGTTGACCGTTGCTGCTCCGCGTTCGCGAATTGATTTTCCATAATTTTAGATATCTCCTTTTGATAGAATTATTTCAAATGATATTAACGGCAATGCCCGTGCCAAAACTAAAAACACCGTAAACCACTGAAAAAAGGAGGATTATAGTTGCAAGGATTGATGATGAAATGTATGGTTTTAGGTCACGCGCGGGTCTCATGTATGAGATCACGGACCGGGGGTCGGCGAGCGGTGATCGCCCGCAAGCGTATCGATTTCATACTCCTCTATTTTGAGATCTAGAATTGTCGAATCGTAATTGCTGCCAATACACGGGTTACCGTTCTTTTCGCCCATTGGCACGATAATTGAATTGGTGATATGTGCTTCCGGTCAAAAAAATGACTCGGCGGTTAGAATAAGGAGGAGTCTTCAATATGTTAGAAACAATCATCGTTATTTTGCTGGTGCTTTGGTTGATCGGTTTTATCGCAGCACCCGCATCGATCGGGAATTTGATTCATATTTTGCTTGTTATTGCGTTGGCCGTATTTGTAATAAGGTTAGTAACAGGTCGGCGCGTCGTCTGAAAATAGTTGACTACCGCGGTGGTTCAAACCCTGTCGCGGGAACTGATATTCTGATAAAATGACCTCGCTGCTTAGGGAGCGGGGCATTTTTCTAAACCGCATTACGGATAATTGATAAGAGCGTTTTCTATAAATGATTGGAACCGGTCACACTGAACCAAAACACGTTGAAACGGAGGACGCTCCGAGCACGGCCTTCACCGAAACGGAAGCCGTGCAAAATACGCGGTCGATATTCGAATACGTTTTCGATTTTTTCGGCACTCTTGATCTGGACGGGAAAGTTATAGATCTAAACGGTTCGATCTTCGAGACGACCAACACGGACCCCAGCCTACTCGTCGGTCAGCGATTTTTCGAGACGGTATTTTGGCAGTCTTCGGAAACCACCGCCGAGATCCTTGCTAAGGCTATCGACGGGGCCGCGGCCGGTGAAAGCCAAAAGGTGCTGTTGGATTTTCGTTTAAGTGCGGACCGAAAGTTGGCAGTTGAGGTTTCGATCCTTCCGCTTATGGGCGAGGATCTCAAAGAAAAGGTTTTCATATGTGCTCAACACACGGCCGGGCGCGAAGAGCAGGTTGGACATTATAAGCAGGAGACCTCGGAATTGCTTTTTGCAGCGGAAAGCGCGGACATTGGTTTGATGCATTGGGATTTGCGGGAGGATACGATCTATTCGACGCCGAAATGCAACGAGTTTTTTGAAGTTCCGGCCTACGATATTTTAACGTACGAATCCGTTCTCAACATCATTCATCCGGAAGATCGAGAGCGGGTTGATGCCGTTATAAGCAGATCTCAGTTGAACGGAATCGGATATCAGGAAGAATTTCGCGTCGTTCATTCGGACGGGTCTTACGAATGGCTGGTGGCGGAAGGTAAATCCCTGCTTGACGAATTCGGCGATCCGCACAAAATGACAAGCGTGATAAGGAAGATCACGGAGCAAAAACTTGCTGACGAAGAGATCTCGAGGGTATACGACAGAGAGAAAAAGGCGCGTGACGAGGCGGTTGAGGCAAACCGGGCAAAGGATTTCTTCCTGGCTTTTGTCTCGCACGAACTGCGTTCGCCGCTAAATGCGATACTTGGATGGTCCCGAATACTTTTGACGAAGCCGGTCGATGACGAAACTCGCCGCAATGCCCTCGAAACGATCGAACGGAGCGCTCGGTTTCAAACAAAACTGATCAACGACCTGGTTGATTCCGCGCGAGTGGCATCCGGCAAGATACGGTTGGAGTTTCGGCCAATGAATCTTTACGATGTCGTCGTGGGTTCGTATCAGTCGCAAAAACCATTAGCTGAGACTCAGAATATCGATTTTGAAATTAAGTCCGACTCCGAAGAGATAGTAATATTCGGCGACGCCGGGAGGCTGCAGCAGGTATTCGGAAATCTCATCTCAAACGCCATAAAATTTACACCGGAAGGCGGAAGAATTAAGATTGAGCTTGAATCGTCGGAAGACATCGTGTCGATATACATTAGCGACACCGGCCAAGGAATCCCTACGGATATGCTTCCGAATATTTTCCGGCAATTTTCGCAAGCTGATCCGGACAGCGAACGAGGCCAACGCGGCTTGGGACTAGGACTATCGATCGTTAACATCCTGATCGGGAAGCACGGCGGTACTGTCACGGCGGAGAGTGATGGTCCCGGTCAGGGGTCGACATTCACGGTACGTCTCCCGCTATCGGCTTCGACGAATTTAACGGTGAATGGACCGGACCAACGGGCGGTTATGCGGGCACGGCCGCTAACAGGAATAAAGGTTTTGCTAGTCGAAGACGATATCGACTCGCGCGAAGTACTTCAGATCTTCCTTGAGCAGAGCGGCGCGAGGGTCGAGAGCGCCGAATCGGCGGCAAAGGCTTTTGCGATGTTAAGGTCGTCGATCGGCGATCTGCCAAATGTGATCATCTCCGACCTCGCAATGCCCGACGAGGATGGTTATAGTTTAATTACCCGTATACGGCAGCTGACCCGACGGGAAGGAGGTTCGACGCCAGCATTGGCGTTGAGCGCGTTTACAACAAATGAAAGTAAACAGCTGGCGTTTGAAGCGGGCTTTCATAAATACAGCACAAAGCCATTCGAACCGGATCTCCTGATCACTGATATCAAGGAGCTTGTCACGATCTAGCGGATTCGAATCGTGATTCAATTGCTGTCCCGGAGGGCGTGCCAAACCTCGCTGTGAGTCGCGGATAAGTTTCATGCTCCGGTTCGTAATCTTCAATATCCAAAAACATCTCAGCTTCTTTTATGGATGTGACCGATCCTTCGATCTCCATAAACACGCCGAATGGCAGTTCATCAATGACAATCTCGACGCCTCGGAATCTCCACGTTTTCCGCCGCTTTTCATAGACCAGACGGCGTTGGAACCCAAGACTGTCGACAATTCCAATTAACCCAGACACATCTAGAAACTCGGACTCGTGCTCGATCTGCTCCTTAACTGCAAATTCATTTGAAACCCGCCGCTTATATGTCAAGATCGTACGGTCCTGGGTTGTCCTAATCCTAAGGATCGCTGAATCTTCGTCGAGGACACCCCCGCCATAAATAGTGTTCTCTTCATGATCCTCTCCCTGATATTCCGCCTCGATCATTTGGAGGCCGTTAAGAACAAACGCGAGTTTGTCCCCATCCAGTCGATACTTTTTTTCGATCTCAATTGCCATAAAATGATCTCATGACTGTCGTATCCACTTAAATACTTCGGGGATCGTAGCCCGTTTACCGTACATTAACATTCCGACCCTGTAGACCTTCGCGGCTATCCAGATAATACCGGCGATAGCCAATCCGTTAACGAGAATCGCGAGAGCGATCTGCCAGAACGGCGGCATCTCCGATAATATTCTTACCGGCATCGTGATCGGAGCGAAGAACGGAGCGATCGACACCCAAAAAGAAAGCGTCGAATCGGGATCACGAATTACGGCAAAGCAAAAATAAAAACCGACGAGCAGGATCATTATTGGTGGAAAGGCGAACTGGCCGCCCTCTTGCACCGTGGTAACCATTGATCCGATCAATGCGAAGATCGAAGCGTAAATAAAAAACCCCAGCAGAAAAAAGACGAAAAAGTAGACGATCATCAGAGGTGAGATCGCTGGAATCGATAAATTAACTCCTATTGCATCCATTTGAGCCAAACCGATGCCGACCAAAACCACGCCCGAAATAATCCAGATCCCGAGCTGCGTCAGTGCCGCGAGACCGACTCCGGTCAGTTTTCCGAGCATTAGTTCGAAGGGGCTCGCCGACGAAAACAGGATCTCGGCTATCCGAGTTTCTTTTTCTTCAACGACGGCCGCCATTATTGTTTGGCCATAAATGGCGAGTGTAATATAGATCATCAATCCGATGACAAATGCTGCGATAAAACTGCTGTCGGGGTCCTTCTCACCCGTTTCGTCTATCACCTTTACGTCAATCTTTATCTTTCGGCTCAGCTCTTCCAGGCGATCCTCGTTGATATTGGCATCACGAAATCGCTGCGTGCGAACCGCATCATTCAATGCGTTCTCAAGCGATTCATTCGTCACGAAATCACCAGCATTTCGCGATCGGAAGATAAACTTTGCATCGGGCGATTCGATGTCATCCGGAATTATCAGATACGCGTCGAGACGGCCCGAGGTGATCTCGGACAGCAATTCGTTTTGGATCTGATCCGCACTTTTTCCCGCGAGACTATGATCGATGAATTCAAAATTCTCGCCGAAAGATTCAACGCTTCGCTTTGTCTTTTCGTCTTGCGAAACCGAAAAATCGCCAAGCGATTCAGTCATCGCCTCTTTCGCCCTCGCAGCCATAGCGTCAGCCGACAAACTTCTTTTCAGCCGTGGTAGAATCTGACCAGTGGGATCGACAACCGAGATTCTGGTAGGCTCACCCTTTATCGAGAAAATTATTGCGGGTACGACGGCAAACGCGGCCGCCAGCAGCGGAAACAGGAGCGTACCAATAACGAATGCCCATTTCAATACGATCTTCCGGTACTCGTACTTCACGACGGCGAGAAATTTATTCATTTGAACCTCGTACTTGCTCGACAAAAATATCGTTCAGGCTTGGTTCTATCATTTCGAACTTGTTGATAACTGCCCCCGATTCAAGCATTCGCCTAAGGATCAGCTGTGGATCAGTTCCATCTGCAGGTTGGATAACAAGTTCGTCGGCATGTTCTATAACATCCGCAACTAATTTTCGATCTCCAATAATGCTCGCTGCACCCTCGGCACGAAGGGCGATCAGATTCTTCCCGAATCCGGCCTTAATCTCACGTAGAGTACCCGATATTACGTTTTGTCCCCGATTTATTAGCAGAATGTCACTGCAAAGTTTTTCCGCGGTTTCCATCAAGTGTGTCGAAAAAACGATCGTTTTGTCACGAGTCTTGAATTCCGAAATTACATCCATCAAGAACTCCACATTCAACGGATCGAGTCCCGCGAACGGCTCGTCAAGAATTAGGAGATCAGGATCGTGCAGCACGGTCGCGATGAACTGTATCTTTTGCTGCATCCCTTTTGAGAGGTCAGTCGTCCGCTTCTTTTTCCATGCGGCTAGGCCCATACGTTCTAGCCATCGATCGATACGCTTCAACGCATCGTCGCGACGAATATTCTTAAGCTCCGCAAAGTAAAGCAGTTGATCGACGACCTTCATTTTCTTGTACAGACCGCGTTCTTCGGGAAGGTAGCCAATCCGATCCTGCATTGACGGCGACATCTTTCGGCCGAACAATTCGACGAAGCCGTCATCTGGGCGGTAGATTCCTACGACCATGCGAATCGTAGTCGTTTTTCCGGCACCATTCGGCCCGAGAAACCCGAACACTCGGCCTGCCCTAACCTCGAAACTAAGGTTATCGACAGCCTTAAATTCACCAAACATCTTTGAAACGCCTGTCACTCGGAGAGTAACATCGCCTATTTCCGCTGATACGTCGTTCATAAACTAGGGGCTTTCATTTGATAGTAACGTTTAGACAGTGGTAAAAAGCTAAGGGGCCTATTCATTTACTTTTAACGTATCTTAGCATCTGTGTCGGACGGTTAACAGCGAATATATGGAAATGGAAGAGACGGAAAGTCGGGAATTCATGGAAGTGTTTGTTTACCGAAAGGGGGCCTCTCGAATCGAAGAGGGCTTTCTCGCGAAAGACCTTCCGGCCTTGCTTTCGGACGACGAGAACGTGATCTGGGTCGATTTTCGAGGAGAGACGGAAGAAGAACTTGCACAGACAAAGGCTGTGCTAACCGATGTGTTCAGGTTCCATCATTTAACGATCGAAGACTGCCTAGAATTGCGAAATCAACCGAAGATCGAAGCGTTCCCAGACTATCTCTATTTCATCGTCCACGGCGTCCGGCCCGAATCAACGAACTCTGTCAATTTCGTGACAAAGGAACTCGACGGCTATTTGGGCAAGAATTATGTTGTTACATTTCACCGCGAGCGTTTTCGCAGTATAAAGATCGTAAAACAGCAGATACGCAGCAGCCCATTTGCTTCTCAACGCGGTTCAGCCTACTTGCTTCATCAGATCCTTGACCAACTCGTAGATCTCTACAATCCACTTGTCGACGATTTTGACTCCACGATCGGCCGTATTGAAGATCAGGTATTCGATATGAAGACGAGCAGTGCTGCAATCCTGGAGGAAATAATGGACATTCGAAGGTCGGTAGCGAGGTTACGCAGGATCTCGGCCAGGCAATTGGATGTACTTTACCGAATGTCTCTCGGTGAGTTTCCGCAGATCCCGGATAGCGTACTGCCGTTCTATCGCGACGTTCACGATCACTTGCTACGTATTTCGGACCTTTCGGAGAATTATCGCGATCTTGTCGCGGGACTTTTTGACATACACTTTTCGGTAGTTGCAAACCGGACGAACGACATTATGAAAACCCTCGCGGTTTTGTCAGCGATAATGCTCCCTCTTTCGCTCATAGCTGGAATCTACGGTATGAACTTTCACAATATGCCGGAGTTGAATTCGAAGTACGGATATGTTCTAACGCTTGCATTTATGCTCTTTGTCGCCATCTGTCTGCTAATCTATTTTTGGCGTCGGGGCTGGATCTTTCAACGAGACCCGGATTCCACAAAGTGAAGATTTGGGCAGTCGGGATATGCCTATTGACCGAGCATTCGTTTGACTTGGCTGTCGCCGAATCCGTAAACACCGGCCTGTTCAGAAAATTGTCGAAATAGATCCGGGAAATCAACGATACCGGAATCGACAATGCCTTTTAAGATGCCTTTTGACTTGGTTTCACGATCGACAGCCGCGGCACATACCTCTTTCAAATAGGGAAATGACGCTGTCCACGTCGATGACAAATCAATCAATCGAACATAGTCAGATCGTGAATAGGCATCCCACAGATCTGCACCAAGCGAAATGTCCGCAGTCGTAAGTTTCCGCCGTTCGCCGTAGGCCCTGAGAAATTCGTCGGCGGTTTGATCACCAAATCCTTTCCATGTGTTAGGTCCACCGTCTGATTTAGGCATCGCTCGGAATACGTCAACCGGTTTCCCATGTAACAACGAAAGGCAAAACCACAGATTCGCCTGACAAAACAACTCGTGCTCAAACCATAGACAGACCTCGGAATCCTTCGGTGCTAAATCGAGTTTTCGCAATTCCGATGCAACGCCGGACCGGTAGGATAGCCCGCTTGAGTCGTAATTGTATTCGATAAAATCCGCCCGCAAATCGAAGAATTCATCGATAGTTGGAGCGTTTACGGGTCCATCGATCAAGCATTCCCGGCAGATGATGATATCGCCGGCGATCCCGGTTTCCCGAAAAGTAACAACGTAAGCATCACCCGGCAACACGTGAATTGTCATAGTGAAATACTTATCGCATAGATAACGGCTAGGCAAGCGCCCGCGTACACGCCGGCAATGATATCGTCGGCACAGACACCGATACCGCCCGGGAGAGCCTGCAGGCTATCGATCGGATATGGCTTCCATATGTCGAAAATCCGGAACAGGATAAAGCCCGAAAGGACGAAAGGCCACCCTATAGCGAACGGCACAAAGAAAAATACGATCAGTTGCCCAATAACTTCATCAACGACGGCTTCGGACGGATCAAGGTCGCCCAATAATTCAAGAGATCGGCCCGACGCCCAAATACCCGCGAGGGTAAAAAGCATGAACGATGCGATTATCGCCGTGTTCGCCCAAACATCAATAATATTTGCGGAAACCGATGTGAACCCGAAGTCGACGCCGTATGTGAGCCATCGGACCAATACGTACAGCATCACGCCTACAATTGATCCGAAAGTCCCGGGAGCGAGCGGCAGATAGCCGACACCGAATGTTGTAATACCCAATGCGGAATAGTCAAGAAACCCTGACGGTTTGCGACGGTCGATCTGCTTTTTCATTAATTTACGTGATCAGAACTCAATTCCCTGCTGGGCGTAGATACCAACATGGAACGGATGCTTGACCTCCGTCATTTCAGTAACAAGATCGGCGGCTTCGATTAGCTCAGGGCTTGCATTTCGACCCGTCAAAATGATGTGGAGATGCTTCTGGTCCTTGCGGATACTATCTATTTCCAGCAACACTTTGACCGTATCCAAAAATTTGTAGTCGAGAACGTAAACCAACTCGTCAAAAACCAGTAGATCATACTCGCCGGTCCGCATTTTCTCAAGGCAGAGCTGCCATGTAGATTCTGAGGTCTTGATGTCTTGTGCCGGATCATTCGTGTCCCATGTAAACCCGTCGCCCATCGTATGAACCTCGACCCCGAGCTGCTCCAACGATTCATGTTCGCCATAACGGTCGGATTTCGCTTTCATAAATTGAATCATGCAGCAACGCATGCCGCGGCCGGCAGCGCGCACCAATACACCAATCGCCGCGGTGGTCTTTCCTTTGCCGGCGCCTGTGTTGACCATAAGCAAGCCTTTTGTCTTTTCGCGATAATCCTCGCGACGCCACTTATAATGTTTTTCTTTTGGATGTTCCATAACGATCGGGTCGGTTACCAGACGTGAAGAGTGTTTCTTACTGTGATCCAGGGGGAATCGGCAAGGTCAGGCTGTTGTGATCTCGGTAGTTGAAGTTCGTCCTGTATCGAGCCTTGCTTCGCTCGATTCATCGACCGCGGCAATTACGGCGTCTACGATCTCCAGTTCTTTTGTATCCCAGTCACCTTCGACGCGACACCCAGCGGCATTTCTATGGCCGCCGCCTTCAAACCGTTCGGCGATCCTCGCGACGTTAGTAATGCCCTTGGAACGGAGACTCACGCGATACTGATTCTCGCCAACTTCACGCATATAAACGACGGCGACCACTTCAGCCGCGGCAAGTGGAATATTCACGAAGCCGTTGTTGTCACCATCGACGGCATCGGCTATCTCTTTCATTTCCAGCGTTTGGCGCATCCAAGCCACGCGTCCAGAACTATCGCGCTTCACCGTTGACAATACTTGACGCATCAGTTCGATTCGGGACCACGGGTAGCTGCTGTACACCGCTTCGGAAATATCAGCCGGACGCACACCGGCCTTCACGAGCTCGGAGGCGACCTTTAGCGTGCGATCTGTCGTATTTGAGAAATGAAACGAACCGGTATCAGTCACAAGAGCGAGGTACAAACACTCAGCGATCTCTTTCGAGACTCGGCCGCCGATAGCCTTACAGAGATTATAGATCATTTCGCCGACCGCAGACGCCGTCGAGTCAATCCAGTTGATCGATCCGAATTGTTCACTGGTCGCGTGATGGTCGATATTTACAGTGAATTGTTCATCGAGCCCTTCAATTCCCGGACGATTGAGGTCAGAGCACTCGATTACAAAAACGGCATCGTATGTGTCGTCGATCCGTTCGATCAAGCGAATTTCGTCAGCACCGGGCAAACTTCGATAGGCTACAGGGATATTGTCCCGGACAATGACTTCTGCTGATTTACCGAGGGAACGGAGCAGCCACCATAATCCAAGCGACGAACCAACCCCGTCGCCGTCGGGCCGAACGTGTGTCATGATGGCGAATTTCTTCGAATTTTCAATTAATTCAACTACTTGGCTTAACACAAATAAAACGAACCCTCTTTATAATTCCCGAGTGCTTTCTTCCTCGTCCGCGATCTTCTCTTGAAGGTCCCCTCTCGTAGTTAGATCGTCCAAAATATTGCCGATCCGTGACGCGTTTTCCTCGGCCGTATCCCGAACAAAATGAAGATGCGGAGCGTGCCGAAGGTTGAGCCGCATAGTTACCTGCTGCCGAACGAATGTCGCAGCATGTTGCAGGCTTCGAAGTGCCTGCCTGATCTCCGGTTCTCCGCCATCGACTAGGGCATAAACTTTGGCGTCTCTCAAATCATCGGAAACTCTGACGTCCGTGACTGTAACCGCCTGCAGCCTTGGGTCGTCGAGTTCGAATCCCACGACTTCCGCGATCTCAACCTTCAGCGCTTCCGCTAATCTTTCCGGCCGACGCATAAAATATCACGTTAAATGCCGATCATTCGGCAAACTCATAATCCCTACAATTCGGTAGCGGCTATACTTTCGACAATGAATGCCTCGATCTCATCGTCAACCTTTATGTCGTTGAAGTTGACGAGGCTAATGCCGCATTCGTAACCCTGCTTTACCTCATTCGTATCCTCTTTGAATCGCTTGAGCGAAGAGATATCTCCTTCCCAAATCACTAGCCCATCGCGTATCAATCTGGCCTTCGCCTGCCTTCGGATCAATCCGTCACTCACCCGGCATCCGGCAATCGTTCCGATCTTCGAGACCTTGAATATTTCCTGAACAAGCGCCTTCCCAAGGATGACCTCTTTTTCAATCGCATCGAGCATGCCGATCATTGCAGCTCGGATCTCTTCTTCGACCTTGTAAATGATCGAATGCAGCCGAATATCCACATCTTCCTGCTTGGCCACGTCGGCGGCCCGCGCTTCCGGACGGACATTGAATCCGATGATCACGACCGCCGTCGATATGTCGTCCGCCTGGGTTGCCGAAGCGAGAAGTACATCGGATTCCGCAATTGCCCCGACGCCGGACCTGATCACACGCACCTTGACCTTCTCGGTCGAAAGTTTTTCCAGCGTCGCCTTTAGTACTTCCACCGAGCCTTGCACGTCCGCTTTGAGGATTACAAGTAGTTCTTTGACTTCGGCTTGTCCGAGGGACTCGATACCGCGCTTGGTCGTCTTCAGCATCGCCGCCTGCCGAGCGTGCATCTGCCGCTGACCGGCGATCGTCTGGGCCCGATCGATATCCGATACAACCTGAAACGCTTCACCGGCTTGCGGAACGCCCTGCAGTCCGAGAATCTCCACCGGAGTAGCAGGTAATGCGTTCGTCACGGTTTCCCCGCGATCGGAAAACATCGCTCGAACTTTTCCATAGAATTGACCCATGATGAAGGGGTCGCCCACACGCAGGGTTCCCTGCTGAACAAGCGCTGTCGCTACGGCGCCGCGGCCCTTGTCCAATTTCGCTTCGAGTACAACGCCCGACGCCCTGCGAGTTGGACTTGCTGTTAATGCTAGTACATCCGCTTGAAATAGTACTGTTTCGAGTAGTGTGTCGAGGCCTTCCCGATTTTTGGCCGACACCGGGACCATTTCGACATCGCCGCCCCAATCAACCGGCTGAACCCCAAGTCCGGCGAGCCCCTGTTTAACTTTATCCGGATTCGCATCCGGTTTATCCATCTTGTTGATCGCAACAATGATCGGCACGCCCGCCGCCTTAGAATGTTCAATCGCCTCGATAGTCTGCGGCATGACTCCGTCATCGGCGGCGACAACCAGAACAACGATATCTGTTGCTTTTGCGCCGCGAGCGCGCATCATAGTAAAGGCTTCGTGGCCGGGAGTGTCGAGAAATACTACACGGCGCTGCTCGGTCGGCTTGTCCGGGTTCGATACGAACACGCTATAAGCCCCGATATGCTGCGTGATTCCACCCGCTTCGCCCTCCGCCACGTTATCGGAGCGAATAGCGTCGAGAAGTGATGTCTTACCGTGATCGACGTGGCCCATAACCGTGACAACCGGTGCCCGAGGAAGTTCAACATCGTCTGAATCGGTCGCGATGAGTTCCTCAAACTCTTGCTCGATCACCATTTCTTCGAACGGGACAAAGCTTACGTCGAATCCAAAATCAACACCCATATCAGCAGCCATCTTTTCGCCTATGGGCTGATTAAGGGTCGCGAAAATTCCACGTTTGATGAGGAGTTGAACGATGTCTCTGGGCGTGATCCCCAACGCTTCCGCGAATTCTCGAATCGTCGCCCCTTCGGTCAACCGGACTGTTCGCAGACCGGTTTCAGTTTTGCCAACCTGATCGAGAACGCGTTCTTCGATCGATCGCTGGCGAGGTGTGTCTTGCTCGCGTTCGTTAAAGCGTGCTGCCCTGTCATCAGAACCCCGCCCTTTGCGGCCGCCGGATCGGCCCGGCCTGCGTCGGTTGTCAGCGGGAGGGGTATATGTGAGCTGAGGTGTCGCAGTTTCGCCCGCGGTCCCGCGAAACGATGGACGGCCCTTAGCGTCCAGAACCCGTTCGGTACTCAACCTGCCGGTCTTGGTCGGTGCGTCGCTTACTACGCGTTCGCCCGGTTTTATCCCCTTCTCCAAGGCGTCCTTGGTAAGTTTCAATGTCTTTACCAAGGTCCCTGGGGGTTTAGAGACGGTTGGAGCCTCGACGACCGTTTCGGTCTCGGGCAACACCGGTTCCACCGAATCAACGTCTGGTTCCGGAGAAATGATCTCTTCAACGGCCGGAGGAACCTCTTCCTGCAGATCGGGTTCCGCTTCGACGGCTTTCTTTTTTGTCGCCACAAGCTTTTTAAGCTTGACCCCGGTGGACCGCTTTGCGGCCTTTTCCTCAACTATCTCCGGTGCGGCTTCAGCTTCGGCCTCGACTTCAACAAGCGTCACGACCTCGTCAACCTTCAGTTCGATGTCGACAACCTCCGCCGATTCTTCTACGACGGGCGCGTCTTCCTTCTTGGCCGCTTTGATAACCTTGATCGCCCGCTTCGGAGCGGCTTCGACTTTCGGGTAATACTTATTTCGGACCTTTTCCGCAAGTTCCATACTAACGGAGTTTGAAGGCACGCTTATATCGGCACCTTCGCGCCGCAAATCTTCCATCACGCGCTTGGTGTCCTGCTTTAGGTCCCGTGCCAGATCGTAGACCCGAATTTTTTTGCCTATGGCCATAAATTAATAGTTCTCGGAAATAAAAAATCCCTACCGCTCGTCGCCCGGTTCAGCATCGGAACCTGGCTCCAATGAACCGGCCCCGACTTCAACTTCAGCTTCCGTTTGGGGATCAGCTTCTACGGCTTGCTCGATGATAACTTCATCACCTGCCGCGGGCTCGCTGTCCACCGTTTCACCTTCGGCCCCGGTTTCAATGCTGACGGCCGCAGTACTTTCTGCGTCTCCGTCCGGTTCCACAGTGACTTCATCGGATCCCTCCGATTGATCTTCTGACGGTTCATCCGCGTCGGCTCCGATAGTCTCATCGAGAACACCATCCGCGGCGG
>JBAUGL010000023.1:0-4371 GCA_049679665.1 Pyrinomonadaceae bacterium
GATGGAATATGCGGTGTCGAGGACGGGATTGTGTCCCAGGCCCCACGTCCACAGGTTGATGGCGAGGATGGCGCTCGCACCAAGGGTCACGAAGCCGCGATGCTCTCCGAGCCAGCGCGCCTTGGGAGCGATTGCCGCTATGAGGCGCGACATCTTGGCCCTGAGAGTCTGTGGCTGCATTGACATCGAGTGACCGCCGTGCGATTGAATCGCGCCCCCGCCTATCGTACAACCGGCGACAACACCAGACCAGGAACCTTTCATGCCGACCAATGTTGACGTGCCCCCGTTGGGCGAATCGGTTCGCGAGGCCGTGCTCATCAAGTGGCACAAGAGCGACGGCGACACCGTCACCGATCAGGAGCCCGTCGCCGAGCTGGAAACGGACAAGGCCAACGTGGACGATGAGTGGTTCGAGATACCAGAACTGCCCCGACTCGCCGGAGTTGGGCGGATAGTACCCGCCGTTCTGCCCCGCGTAGGCGATCAGCGCCACGCAGATCTGCCGCATGTTGCTCGCACAAGCGACATCGCGACCTTGCCGCCGGGCGGAGGAAATGGTGGGAACGAGGATGGCGATCAGCACGCCGATGATGCCGATGACGACGAGGAGCTCGATGAGCGTGAATCCCGCGTGAAGACTGGAATCGGCACGCGACGTCTTGTTGCGTAGGAGGTGCACGTGATCACCTCGCGTTCTATGAAACGACCCGGGCACGCTGCTGGCGTCGGAAATACAAGAACAGAAAGAACACGCCTACCGTGACGAGAAGAATCGAATTGATGATGGCGTACTTGCTGACGTTTGAAGCAACCGTCGGCCGCCCCGATCCCGGCGGCGTCAGGTTGAACGCTTCGAGGGTAAAGTCGCGTTCGCGAGCCTCACAGGCAATGGGCTTGCCCAACGTTCGAGTTACCGTCTCAATGTTGGCGCCGGACGATGTGATCCTGACGATCCGTTTTGGAAACGCGACTTCCGTGACATCGTCTCGATACTGGACCTGCTGCGCGATCGCCCCCCCCCAACTAAACCGTGTTTCATAGCTCAAAACGGCCCAGTGCCGCTCCGGATCGACCACAGCGAAGCCGCGATCCGGCTTGTTGGAATCGGGAAAATTGAGATCGTAGTCTAATCGCAGCAGCAAACGGCCCTTCTCCTGGTAAGGCGTCGCGGACCGCAACGTCATCGCGGACTTCTTCTCGCCGCCGAGCTCGGAGAACCAGACGCCGCTGGCGCACTCGGCGGCAAGGAGTGGGTGAAAGCACTCTGCTTCGTCGGCACGAAGCAACGCCATATCGCGCGGGGCGTCCTTTACGGCAGGGGTGTAGCTCTCGATGAAGTGATCCGGTGGCCGGTGCTTACCCAAAACGAAATCGTACCGATCGTTGAATCCGTATACGCCTGCGGTGCCGTCGTCGGGGATGACGCTGACGATCAGCAAAGCGCCTCCCACGCGCTCGTTCAGAAAATACTCTCCCTTGGCTCGTATCTCGCGCCGCCCTTTCAGACCGCTGGAGACTCGGGTCGTGTCCCAACTCCCTTGCCAAGAACTGACCGCCGCCTCAAGTCTGCGAGCTGCCGCAGGCGCGTCAGAAAGAAACTTCGCTTTCCAATCGACGGTCGTAGCACTCTGGGCGACCACAGATGTCTCAGCTGCGATCGACGTAGTGACAAGACAGAACAGAATCGTTGGGACCGTACGGCGATTAGAGCGCATGAGGTGCTTCACTCCATCAAGACAGGGCAGCACGTCGATCCCTCGACGTCACGTTCAGGCGATGCCCGTGCAGGTACACTTGCCCTGGTTACCGAGGCCGCACTGCTTGTCGACGCCGCACTGCGTATTGCTGGCACAGTCGTCGATGGATTGTTCTTTACAGAGGGTCGCCTTCTGCGCATGCGCGATCGGTACGTGGAACTGCAAGACTGCGGCAGTGAAGAACACGGCGGCAATCGTCCAATAGAATCGCGACAACATGGTAAACTCCTTCCAAGAGCCAAACTCCATGAAACAGTCAATCGACGGGCGCATCTACCACCAAGGGCGGCAAATGGACCCCGTCACGGTTGGTGAACAACTGGATCGCTCGCGTAAATCTTCCGTCGGGGCCCGCACGGCCCACTTTGACGTCGAAACTGAGTTCGCTCGACCTCCCCGGCTCCAAGGTGAGCAGATGCCGATGAGGACGAGGAGTTCGATGAGGGTAAAGGCGGCGGGGGAACGCGGGCCGATCTGCTCGTGCATGACCGCTCTGACAATTGCGACACAACTTGGTCGCGGAGCGCGTGCATGTCGCATGACATCACCTCTGCGGCGCAATGTTTTGTCGACCCGTGCTTTCGCCGCCGCGTTTTCGGCGCCGGTGGGCCAGAACTGCGAGCCAGATGCCCAAGCCCGCAAATATGAGCCCGTTAATCCAGAGCAGTGGCGACCGCAGTCCTCGCGAACGAGCGATCGCCGGCTCTTCAATACCGAAAACCGTCATTCGAAATTCCGCTTCCGGCACGGTCCGGAAGTTTATCGACGTCACATCGATCTCGTTGAAGTCAAACTTCGCTCCGCGCTCACGGTCGCGCACAATCCATCGCCTGAAAGACTTGAGGCGGAATGGATCGTCGTCCAGGTACGAAATTCTGTATTCGAAGCCAACACCGCCCGGCATGTGTTGAGTCGCTCCTGCAAATGCCCAGGTATTTGGCAGGAAATACAGTAGCCATTCAGCCTGAGGTTCGCTTTCCGCCTTTACGTCCAAGGCGACCTTGATGACGCGTTTGCCGTCGAGCGTTGCTTCGGTTGCCGAAGTGGGGCGGGCGTATGGTACTTTTCCACTCAAAAGGTCGTCTATTTTGATGGCATCGATGAAGCCGTGGGCGAACAATGGGCGACTCGACGTCTTCTCCGTCACGGAGGAGCCCGCTTTATCAATGGCCTTGAAATCTTGCAGGGTAAACTGCGCGTTCGTGTCAGCCTGATTGGCTTGGAATCCATAATCTGAGCTAACCGCGACCACCCCAACCCTTCCCACTTTAATGCCGGGCCGGTCCGGCTGGGTCGTCTTCGCCGTTTTCCTCAGCAGATTGCCGTTGCTCAAGTACTCGCACGTCTCGATCCATGTGGGATCCCCTGGAGCACGGACGAACCTCTCGACGGTATTGATCTCGACGTGCGCATAGGCCGCCTCATACTTTGCCGCAAGCACTGGGCGCACCAGCTTCGCGTCATCCAGGAGGTCCGCGTGCGCCTCGGCGCAATTCAGTCCCAGAACGGTTGCAACAACCAGCAAACGTTGAAACGTGTGGTTCACCTCAAAAATGGATCTTACGCAGTGAATCATGGCTTGGCTGGGGCCAACATTTGATGGTTTGCCTGAGATGGGCGGCGATCAGGTTGCTGCCCGGGACCGGAGAACGTGGACGGCGCTTCAACTTCGATTTACGCCTGACATCCAACACAAACTGTCACGCCGCTAGTTTCATGGACGCCGAGGATACACCGCGGCTTCGGCGCCGTGCAGTCGTTATCACACTCGTAGGCGCCGTTCTTGAACACCCTTTTACAGGGGTTCTTATCAGCAGCGGACGCCTGCTGCGCAATGCTCAGGATTGCGACCACGAAGCACAGCGCGGACAGAAGCTGGTAGAACCTAGGAATCATCCGAGTCCTCCTGTCAGAAATGAGAAACCGCAGCCTCGATGACCAGCGGTGGGACCACCCCCTCGCGGTTCACCAGAAGATTGGCTTCCTGTTTGAACGTACCGGCAGATTCCGGCTTCTCGATCGTCATCTGGACCTTCAGATTCGTTGACTCACCGGGCGAAAGTTCCGTCGGAAACTTGGTTGCGACGACCGTGCATCCGCAGGATGTGTTCGCGCCGAGCAGCCGCAGCGACTGATCGCTGACGTTCTTGATGGTGAACTCGGCCGTGACCGTGTCGCCCACACGAGCTTGAAACGTCGCTTTGGGCGACGGGTCGATGGAAACCAGTTGCGGCCCTTCCAAGAGTCGCCTCACGAGCGACTGCGGAGCAGCCGCCCAGAGAACCCCGCACACAATCATGGCCATCAGAAGTGGAACCCGTAACGCTGCTGCGACTTGGGCCAACCCTGATTTCATGCATGCCCTCTGATTGGCCCGTCGTGGCCTTCTATCGGACGTGAATATAATTAACCTATCACCCCCCCCCCCCCCAACGCAAGCCCAAAACATCGCAATAAATAAATGGGGGCGGGCTATGGCCCGAGCGGATACAGAAGCCGCGACCACCACCTCCGATCGAGCCTCGCGATGTAGACGCGATCGCGCTTGACGTTGCGCGCGTCGTCCCCAAAACCGCTGCCCGCGAAGAACTCGATCGCCTCGAACACGCCG
>JBAUGL010000024.1:0-41952 GCA_049679665.1 Pyrinomonadaceae bacterium
AGCGCTTGCAGGCCCCATAAGCGGAATTGAACGAAAAGGATCGAGGCTCAAGCGGGGCGATACTTATGCCGCAGTTGATACAGGCCATCTTTTCGGAGTACAACATCTCGTCACCGTCGACGATCGAGATCAAAACCGAACCTCCGGTGAGTTTTAAAGCCGTTTTGACAGATTCGGTCAATCGCCCATTGACACCGGGCTTGATCAGCAAACGATCCACGACGACCTCAATGGTGTGATTTCGACGTTTGTTTAGAGCAATATCCTCATCCAGCTGCATCATCTCACCGTCGATCCTAGCGCGGATGAAACCGTCCTTATCCAGTTTTTCGAGCTCCTTTTTGAACTCACCTTTCCGACCTCTGACGATCGGCGAAAGTATCATGACCCGCGAGCCCTCGGGCAATTCTAGAATTCCAGAAACAATTTTATCAACAGATTGCCGCGTTATCGGCGCACCGCACTGATGACACCGTGGCTGCCCGATCGACGAAAAGAGCAATCGAAGATAATCGTAGATCTCGGTTACCGTTCCAACCGTCGACCGTGGGCTGCGGGACACCGTTTTTTGTTCGATCGAGATCGCCGGCGAAAGCCCCTCGACCGAATCAACATCGGGTTTCTCTAATTGATCCAAAAATTGTCGGGCGTATGCGGATAGCGACTCTACGTAACGGCGCTGTCCCTCGGCGTAAATGGTATCGAACGCAAGCGAGGACTTTCCGGAGCCTGACAGTCCGGTGATGACTACAAACTTATCCCTTGGAATCTCAACGTTGATATTTTTGAGGTTATGTTGGCGCGCCCCACGGACGGTGATCTGTTTAATACTCATTCGCTTACGGTTAGAAATGTCATATATTGCGGAAACGAGTATTTTAACAAACTAGATCGCCGGAAAAAAGGTCGGGCTGGCGTGCGATGGTATTCTCGATGGCAACTGAAGCGAGGTCAGCCGAGCTTTTCATTAACGAAAGTAAAAATCGCCGTGGCAATACTGACAACGACGAATGTCGCGATCGCCCGCCAAACAGCGTCGCTTTCAGTGAATTTCCAGATCGCGAGTATACAAAGTACCGTACACGCAAAAAGTGAGGTTGTGATGACAGTGAAGGAAATGATCCTGACGAGTTTAGGTTCGACGACGCCTTTCAACTCCTGCCGGATCTTGACTACTTGTTCCCTGCCGTCATCTTTCATTCATATAACGATATCATCTCGACTGCCCGTGTTCCACCGATTCGTGTCTTTGATCTCAAGCTAGGCCAGCCAGCCTTAGGCGATCCTAAGTACAGCAAATAGTGACACCACCGAAATAACCAACCAGAGTACGATTCCCTGCACAAGCGGACGGATCCCAACCGACTTCAACGTTTGCCGTGAAAGGCTAGCTCCGATCAGGAAAAGCGTGATCGTCATTCCGGCTTTTGCGAGGTTGACGAGCGAATCAAAAATACTCGGCATCATAATAGATGGTGCGTATGTTCGGACAACGCTGGCGAGTAGAAATAAAAAGATAAACCAAGGGATGGCGACCCTCGATTTTCCGTCGGTGTTAGATCGCCTGTACAGGTATGTAAACATTAACGCCACAGGAGCGATCCATAGGGCCCTGGCGAGTTTTACAGTGGTTGCGACAGACAAAGCCTCAGCACCGTACGTTTGCGACGCCCCGACGACTGAACTCGTGTCGTGGATAGCTATTGCCGACCAGATCCCGAACTGGTTTTGCGTTAGGCCTAGGAACGCACCGATAAGCGGAAAAACTATCAGTGCGATAGAGTTTAAGATGAATATCGTCCCGAGCGAAACGGAGATCTCTTCACTATCCGCGTCTATTGCCGGGGCCACTGCGGCAATGGCGCTTCCGCCGCATATCGCCGTACCTGACGAGATCAAGCTGGACGTCTTCTCCTTTACTTTTAGCAGTTTACCAACAGCGTAGCCCAATGCGAGGGTGCCTAAGATAGTCGCGATCGTAAACAGGATCCCGTCCTTTCCAGCCTTTACAACCGCACCTAAATTCATTCCAAAACCGAGAAGGACAACGGATGCTTGAAGTAGAATTCGAGTCGGTTTCCCTTTTAGTCCCGGATACGGATTTCCGATCGCCAACGCGAGTATCAGGCCCAGCGCCAACGCAGCCGGCGGCGAGCCATAAGGCGAAAGACAAAAAACAATGAGAATTACAAAGACGATCTTTTGCAGGGACATATGAATCGAGAGAGCCTGATCGAAAATCCGCCGAAAAGGAAACCGTGACTCGCGAGGATCCTTACGCAAATCCAAGGCGAGGCTTAGGTTGGATCGATTATTTGGCTTTACCTTGGTTCGCGACTGCTTCCTGCGCTTTTTTGATCGCTTCCTGATCACCAAGATAATAGCTTCGGGTCGGTTTTCCCAAATCGTCAAATTCGTATATAAGCGGGATGCCAGTCGGAATGTTTAGATTTACGATCTCCGAGTCTGGGATGTTGTCCAAATATTTAACAATGGCTCGAAGCGAATTGCCGTGTGCGGCCACGATCAGCTTTTTGCCTTGCTTGACCTTTGGCAATATTTCAGTCTCGAAGTATGGCACGGCTCGCGCTACCGTATCCTTAAGGCACTCAGTCTTAGGAAAATCGCTCGGCTCGATCGAGCTGTAACGCGCATCATTTCCAAGATATCGTTCGTCCGATTCGGCGAGCGGAGCTGGAGGAATGTCGAAACTCCTCCGCCAGATCAACACTTGTTCTTCACCGTATTGTGCGGCCGTTTCGGCTTTGTTCAAACCCTGAAGAGCGCCATAATGGCGTTCGTTGAGCAGCCACGATTTTGATTCCGGTATCCACATCAGATCCATTTCGTCGAGAATGATCCACAGCGTTCGGATCGCCCGTTTCAATACCGATGTGAAGGCCGCATCGAAAACAAAGCCCTCTTCGCGTAAGAGTTTGCCGGCAGCGCGAGCCTCTGTTACACCTTTCGCAGAGAGGTCGACGTCTTTCCAGCCTGTAAAGCGGTTTTCCTTGTTCCACTCGCTTTCGCCGTGTCGAATCAATACTAATTTATGCATATTGAAGTATTTTAGATTCGAATTTTGAAATATCAAATTTGCGAATGGGATTTCAATATCTTTTGCGCTTCACCAACGAGATACAGCGATCCGGTAACAAGGATCAAGGCTTCATTAGCAAGGCGTTGGGCTAGTATCAGGGCGTCATCGACAGTTTCGGTCAAATGCACGCGGTTCGTATCGAAATCGTCGGGAAGCCACTGGACAAGTTCGGCGGCCGTCAAAGCTCGCGAATTATCCGTTCGCGTGAGGATCAGGGTTTCAGGTTTCGAAAAAAGGAGACGGGCGATCTTTTCGATTTCTTTATCCTTCATCGAGCTAAAGATCATTGTAATAGGCCGATCAACATACTCGTCGAGGTAGTCAACCAGGGCGATCGCTCCTGCGACATTGTGAGCTCCGTCAAAGAGAAATTTATCGATAAACTCGAGACGTCCGGGATGTCGAGCGCTTTGCAATCCACCGACAATATCGTCGACGGAAATTTTGAGATATTCCCCGAGCGTTTCGGCTAGAAGAATCGCAACCTTTGCATTTTCGATCTGGTGTTTGCCCAAAAGGCCGAGACGAACATCGTCATAACGATTGTTGGTCGTTTCAAATGTTATCGCCAACCCGGTAAGATCTTCCTCACCAGTCGGATTTTTTCCATTTGAAACTACAATGACCTCGCTCGCTAACCTCGGTGAAACACCAAACTTATGGCATTCCCCTAGGATCACCCGCATTGCTTTTTCTTTTTGGACCGCCACTACGACCTTCGAGCCCTCGTGAATGATCGCCGCCTTTTCCGCTGCGATCTCCGCCAGCGAGTTTCCAAGATATTCCTGGTGATCGAGATCGATCGCTGTGATCGCCGCGATCTCGGCCTTAGCGGCCGTGGTCGCGTCCAGCCGCCCACCGAGACCGGTTTCAAGAATTGCCAATTCGACGTTGACTTCGGCGAACGCGATTAGCGAGATCGCAGTGACCTGTTCGAAAAATGTCGGTCTGTGCTGAAGCTCGCCCCTTGCAATTAGTATTTCAGCGGTTTCCCTGATGCGAGTCGCATATCGAGCAAATATATCTTCGCTTATTTCCCGGCCATTGATTTTTATTCGTTCCGTGATCGAAACCAGGTGCGGCGACGTGTAAAGACCGGTTCTAATTCCCGACGAACGAGCGATCGAGTCAAGGAATGCGCAAACCGAACCCTTTCCGTTCGTACCAGCGACCTGGACTTTTAGGAAACTGTTTTGCGGACTGCCGACCGCCGCCAGCAGAGCACGAATATTCTCAAGGCCGAGTTTCATCGCTGAGACTTCGTTACCTAGTGAGAGGAGATACGCTTCAGATTCGGCGAAATCCACGGCCTTAGGTTTCCGACACGAGCCGTCGGTGATAATTGATCTGGCCAAGATGGTAGTTTAGGTGCGTGGCGAGGTGAATGAGGAAGAATCCGGTTGTCATTGGGCCGCCGAACACCTCGATGGGATAGGTTATTTGGAAGTTCTCGTCGTCCAATCCCTTTAGAGTTCGACTGACCGTGGCAGCCGTGGCACTGATCGCGGCCCGCAAATTCTCGCGCGAAACTCCGGTCGCGGAAAACTCACTTTCGCGGTCGCGTACGTAACCAGAATTCCCAAGTACTGCCCCGATAAAATGATCGAGATTCCCCAAAATATGTAAGCAGAGATTTCCAGCAGAATTTGCGATCGTCCCTCTTTTTATCCAAAGTTCACTTTCATTCAAATACTGGCCAACTTCGTCGTCCAGCCGCCGGAGGTCACGTTCGTAGAGTTCTAATAAAGTCTCTTTGACCATAAAGGACATATTTAGGCGGAAACTCCATCGCTCATCATAAAATCCAAAGTTCGAACGATCATATCCCGCAATTCCCTTCTATCGACCACCATATCAACCATACCGTGTTCGAGGAGAAACTCGCTCCGCTGGAAGCCCTTGGGAAGCTTTTGCCGAATCGTCTGTTCGATGACCCGAGGCCCTGCAAAGCCGATCAGCGCCTTCGGTTCCGCAAAGATAAGATCTCCAAGCATAGCAAAGCTCGCAGTGACCCCACCCGTAGTCGGGTCGGTAAGAACGGAAATGAACGGCAAATGCGCCGCGTGCAGTTTCGATAATGCAGCCGAGATCTTCGCCATTTGCATTAGCGAAAGAGTTCCTTCCTGCATCCGTGCACCCCCGGAAGCGGAAAAAACGATTACGGCCGCTTTATTTTCAATTGCACGCTCGATCAGTCTCGTAATTTTCTCACCGACGGCCGAACCCATCGATCCGCCGATAAAGCTCATGTCCATCGCACCAACATTTACGAGATGTCCGGCTACCTTGCCAGTCCCCGATAAGATCGCCTCAGGTAGGCCAGAACTCGATTTTGCCTGTTCGATGCGGTCCCGATAAGGTTTGGTATCGATAAACTCGAGCGGGTCCCCCGAGGTCACCTCTTCATCGAGTTCCTCATACTTGCCGTCATCAAACAACGTTTCCAGTCGTTCGCGCGCAGAGTAGCGGAAGTGATATTCACAATGTGTGCAAACCTGCATCGAATCGATGAGTTCGCGTTTATAAAGGGGGTTCTCGCATTCCGGGCATTTAACAAAAATGCCTTCGGTCTTAACGTTTCGGGCTTCACCAGTATCCTGGTCTTCAATTTTTGGTGTGTCTCTCTTAAACCAGGCCATATACGAGCAAAGGCATACGATCAACGTGCTGTGCAAGCGGTGCCTTCAAGCTTCAGCAGCCGATCAGGCACCTCGAAATTTTAAGATTAGCATACGCAGGAACCTTTGTCGCAAAGATCATTTGAGGATCTGCAGCATCGAATCGTGGATAAGACCGTTGCTCGCGACAATCGGCAGTTCGTAAATGTTCAATAACGAACCGTCATAGCGGGTCACATATCCGCCTGCTTCTTCGATGAGTAGTTTGCCTGCTGCAACGTCCCATGGATTCAGCCCCTCTTCCCAAAAGCCATCAAACCGCCCGCATGCTACGTAAGCCATATCAATCGCAGCCGATCCGTCGCGCCGAATTCCACGCGAATTCAAAAGAAAGTTTGTTAAGTGCCTCGCGAAGTGCTCGCGCTGCTTAAAGTCATAAGGAAAGCCGGTAACAATCAAAGAATCGCCGATATTATTGGTCGACGAAACGCGAATCGGCTTGTTGTTAAGGCTAGACCCGCGTCCTTTTTCCGCTGCGAACAATTCGTCACGTGTTGGGTCATATGTTACCCCGATCACGATCGCTCCTTTGTGTTCAAGCGCGATGGTCACGCAAAAGCACGGATAGCCGTGAGCATAGTTGGTCGTGCCGTCAAGTGGGTCGATGATCCACTTCCAAGCTGTGTCACCGCCCGATACCACAGCTTCACCCGACTCTTCAGCTAGGATCGAATGCTTCGGGTAATACGATCGGATCCGTTCGATAATGAGGGCTTCGCTGGCCAGGTCGGCCTCGGTCACAAGGTTTATGTCACCCTTTTTCATGACCGTGATCCGGCCGAATTTTTCTATTAGGATCTGCCCGGCCTCACGGGCGGTTTCGATGGCGAAATTTAACATAGGAATAAAACGGTCAATAGTCCGAAGTTCGAATCTTCACTTAATTTTTCATTTAAATGCTGGATACGTGGCCGCTGACAGCTGACTGTTTATCGCATTATTGCCACGATCTCGGTTTGATAGGGTGCTGTGATGATGGCGTCGTTGCCTGTCAGATAAACATCGATTTCGGAGCGAATTCCGAACTTTCCTTTGAGGTAGATACCAGGTTCGATCGAAAATGCGGTACCCGCAATGAGCCGCCTTGAATCACGTGTTTCGAGATTGTCAATATTTGCGCCGTTGCCGTGGCCTTCTTCGCCTATGGAATGGCCCGTACGGTGCAGAAATTGATCGGCATAGCCTGCGTTTTTGATCACACCCCGTGCAACATCGTCTACTTGAGCGCCAGTGATCGGTTTCCCGTCACGAAATGCGGTTCGTACAAATTCAAACGCGTCCGACTGCGCCCGCCGAACAATTTTCCAAATTTCAGTATATTCATTCGGCACCACATCGCCGACGTAACCGACCCATGTAAGGTCGACGGCTGGGGCTTTGGGTTTATCGAGCTTAGTGACGGCGTCGATGAGCACAAGATCACCACGCTTGATCAGTGAGTGGTTGTCCTTTGTCGGAAAATAGTGGGGCGATGCGGCATTTGCATTGACGGCGACGATCATTGGGGACACGCGCATCCCTTCCTCGGAATATCGCTTCATCATAAACTGCTGAACGTCGATCTCTGTCGTTGGAATATTCTCATTCATTCGGCGTTTTATATCCCCGAACGCTTCAAGAATTATCGTTTGCAACTTTCCGGCGGCCTCTTTGTGCATCACGAGTTGTTCGGGAGTCCAAACTGCCTCGAATTGCTGCACAAGGTCTGCGCTCGTTACGACGGTAACGCCGAGCGATCGGACCATTTCGATCGTACCGGCATCGACGCGCGAAATATAAGGAATGTCGTTATTGGGTGAATATTGCATCGCTACCCGCACTGCCCTTGCTGCGCCTATTGCCTTCCGCACCTGATCCCCCAACAATTGCCATTCGCGATAGATAAGCTTCTTTCCGGGCAGATCGTCAAGTTGATTCGGCTCGATCGCGTGAACGACCTTTACTGGCTCACCTTCAGCGGGAATGTAATAGAACCAACGTCTCGATCCGCCTGCACGCTCGATCTTTAGTATCCGCGGCATCAAAATGTCACTACCGCGAAAATCGTAAAACAGCCAGCCGTTAAGCCGCGCTGCTCGCAGTGCGGTTTGGATCTCCGCAATACGTACTGACGGCGTCGTACCCGAGTCCGACGATTCAGTTTTGGCCGGAGTCGCTTGCGGAGCAGCAGGCCGTGCTTTGCGAAAATGTTTATCAGCAACCTCCAGAAATTCCTGCACCTGGGTGTCCCAATATGACCAGGTATGAGCGCCCGGCAGTTGTCGGAACTCATGCCGAACTTTCTTCTCGGCCAGCAAGTCGGCAAATTCAACGTTGTTCTGAAAAAGAAAGTCTTCGGTACCGCAATCAATATAAAGAAATGGTAAAGTTCGAATTTTCTCGGCGGTCGATTGTCTTATCAAACCGAATATATCGTTTTCCTTACGCGAATCGCTTCCTGCCGGTCCAAAGACCGCATTGATCGTTTTCATGAAAGGGGCATTTCTGTCCGCGCCGGAAAACGAAGTCACACCGAGTGCGCCGCTGAAGCTACCGGCAAATGAAAAGGTATCAGGATACTTTATCGCGAACTTCAGCGCCCCGTAACCACCCATCGACAGCCCCGCGATCGCACGGTTCTCGCGGTCGGGAAGCGTCCGAAATTTCCCATCGATCTCAGGGATCAGATCAGAAACTATATAGGTTTCGAATTTATCATCCGCAACCGTGACGCTGTCGGAGTACCAACCATTTCCCCCTTCCGGGGTTACAATGATGATGTCGCGTTCGGCGGCATATTTCGCGATCGCGGTTTTATCGGTCCAATTATCGAAGTGACCGGTCAATCCGTGCAGCAGGTAAATCACAGGGAATCTTGCCGTGCGGTCAGCAGTATATCGGCTTGGCAGAACGATCCGGTACGGCATATCGCGCGACCCCATATTCTGGCTCTTGTGACTTAACGAACGGACCTCAACCTGTTCGGCAGAACGCGGCAAGGCGATCGCTCCGGCCGTGATCGAAAAATACCCCGCGACAATTAGCACGGCGGTAATAACCAGTTTGAACTTGCGCTCTTCCCAAACGTTCATAAATTCTCTATTTTAAAAATCCACTGAACCAGCCGCTGCTATCTTCCTTATCTGCGATCTGCGCGAGTTCGCCGGCGTCAAGCCACACCCCGGTGCATTCATTGCAGATATCGATCTTGATGTCTTGAAAATCGGTCTCGACGAGTGTCCCGTCACACTTCGGACATTTAACGCCAACGGTCTTAGATCCGTCAGCCTCAAGTTTCGCCTTCATTTTCTCGATCAGTTCACGCTCTTTTCGCCTAAAATATTCATTTTCAAGTGCTTGACCGCGTTCTTCCAGATCAACTGACATATGTGATTTTGACTCCTTTGTAAACTAAGATATTTAAGCTGAAAAGTATCAGACAATGCCGCCGGATTCAAAATCCGAAGCCCATGGTGCCAACGCGGCTGTCAGCTTTCAGTTTTGTGGATCGATCGAATTCTTTGCCGTGCCTTCTTTGAGCGCCTTATCGTGTTTCGGCGTTTCAGATTTGTCCCGGCCCAGTCAGAGACCTGCTTTAACGGGTGCCATTCAAAACTCTCCAACGGGAGAACCTCGCTTGAAGCATCCTGGAGTTTTAAAGTTCCAAATGAGACAAAAAAGATAAGAACATTGACAATCGCCCCGAGTAGGATCACGAGCCACCCAGGTGCAAGACCAACTTGTGCCCGTTGGAAAAGAACCTCCCAAAACCGCTGGCGCTCAGCCATTGAGGTCGACGGGATCGGCGACGGGTGGATGTATATCTTCAGGGTCCACGAAACTGCAAGCAGGATGAATATCCAAAGATAATTGGCACGCAGACGCCGTCCGAGTGCTTCCCATAAGCTAATGGTGAAGTGCGGCGATATCAGATCAGCGGAAATGTGCTCGGCCCATTCCTTATCCGGGGGTATGCTGCGTTGGGAGAGCATTGGGGCGAAATACCCCGTCTCCAAAACGCGGACCCGATTTGCCCAAACCTCATAATAACGGTACCGACGCGCCTCCATAAAGAGAAAAATCGATACGAGTATAGTATTGATAGGGATCGCAAAATGCGGGTTGTCGGGCGAACTGAACACGAATGAAAGCGTGGCACCCGCGGTGATAACCGCCCAGTTGGTGGTTGCGTCGAGCCTGTTTCGCCAGATATTCGACCGCTGTACCTCGCCGCGATAGAAATGTACCATCGCCGTATTAAATTCCGAAGGCGAAAGCTTTTGCGCGATCGTAAGGGGAGTCGACTTGGGCTTCTGGACTCGCCGTTTCACCTCATCGGCAAAAGCGCGATACGACTGAGGAACGTTAGTTATATGTATTTCGTCGTCGACTGCTTGCGATTCGAGTCGAACTTCGTCTTTCATAGGGCTCGCCAGGGCCGTGTGTAAGGTGAATTGTTTTGGCCTACACCACTTAAGAGATGTACCACCTTAGACAATTAGATGCAAGAACTTTGACATCTACGGGCTTCATCTTGATCTACAATGCGACGATGATTTTGGCGACAGTTCGTGTTGCGTTAGTATTCGAAACATATGACGGAGATCGATGAGTTGTGGATGACAGAATCGCTACGCTCAGCGCAACAAGCGCTCGAACTGGATGAAGTCCCAGTCGGCGCTTGTTTGATCGACCGTCACGGCGAATTGATCGCCTCCGGCTACAATCAGACAATTACGACCAACGACCCCACTGCTCATGCCGAAATTGTAGTGCTGCGCGCCGCGTCGGCAAGGCTTGGAAATTACCGCCTGCTCGGAACCACGATGTACACAACGATCGAACCTTGTGTGATGTGCGCCGGTGCGCTGGTGAATGCCAGGGTTGAAAGGTTGGTTTATGGCGCCCGCGACGAGAGATTCGGCGCCGTGGAGACCCAGTTCCGGCTCTGCGATAGCGATCTCTTGAATCACCGGATGACGATCACTTCCGGCGTTATGGGCGAAAACTGTCGAAAGTTGATCCAGGATTTTTTTCGCACTCGGCGGTGAACCGAGACGCCCCGGATGGCAATTCAATAGCGAGACTTGATAAATTCTTTGCGAAACCTTTAGAATTATAGGTTCGCGGAGAGGTGCGAGAGTGGTTGAATCGGGCAGTCTCGAAAATTGTTGAACCTTAACGGGTTCCGTGGGTTCGAATCCCACCCTCTCCGCCATATCGACTTTGGGTTTTGGATTTTGGATTTAATTTCGGTTTATTCGCGTAATTTGTGCAATTTTTTGCGGAAAGGTGCAAGAGTGGTTGAATTGGCAGCATTGGAAATGCTGTGAGCTCGAAAGGGTTCCGTGGGTTCGAATCCCACCCTTTCCGCCATATCGAGTTTAAGATCCAAAACTCACATATGGCTTCAGGCCCCGCACAAGATTTGAGTTGTGAACTCCGCTAGGCTGGGAACAGAGCAACGGTAGCAATTTCAGTCTGTGTTGCGATCAGGCCTGAAGCCGCCAATATTGGTGAACTTCGATCGTGAGTAGTAAGAATGGCCGGGCCACGTGCTCGCTTTTACTATTCACGATTTTCAATTTACAATTCACTGGTCAGATGGCATACCAAGCAATCGCCCGAAAATGGCGGCCACAAACGTTTGAGGATGTGACTGGGCAAGAGATTATCACCCAGACACTTCGGAATGCATTGGAGCACGACCGCCTTCATCCGGCGTACCTCTTTTCCGGCGCTCGCGGCGTCGGTAAAACAACTACGGCACGTATACTTGCAAAGTCGCTTAACTGCCACAAAACCACGAGGCCAAATCTCTTCCCATGCTCCCCAAACGATAGCGACGCGTGCCCGTCCTGCCTGGAGGTCGCCGAAAGCAGATCGCTCGACGTGCTCGAATTTGACGCTGCGTCCAATACACAAGTTGACAAGATCCGTGACCTAATACTAGAAGGTATAAATATCGCGCCGGCTCGAGACCGTTATAAGGTCTTTATTATCGATGAGGTGCATATGCTTTCGACCTCGTCCTTTAACGCACTTTTAAAGACGCTCGAAGAGCCCCCGCGAAATGTCGTTTTCATAATGGCTACGACAGAACTCCACAAGGTTCCGGTCACCATTCTATCTCGATGCCAGGAATTCGAATTCCGCACGATTCCGCTTCAGACGATCTTTGACCGGCTTAGGCTGATCGCGGACGCCGAGAAGATCGACGTTTCCGACGCGGCACTGCGTGAATTGGCCCGTTCGGGCGAAGGTTCGATGCGTGATGCGCAGTCGAATTTCGATCAGGTGATCAGTTTCTCGGGTGATCAGATCACGGTTGATGACGTCACTGCCGCGCTCGGTTTCGCGGGTCTGGATATTTTGACGCGAGTCGCTGAAGCGATTGCTGGCCGCGATTCGAAAGGAATTCTCGACGCCGTTTCAGATCTCGTTTCGCGTGGACACGACCTTCGGAATTTCTGTCGAGACCTGTTGGGTTTGTTTCGCGATATATTGGTTTCGATCGTCGCCGGAAATGAGGAAGGTGCGTACGGCTCATTAATGAGTCACGAAGATCTCCAAAAACTTTCCCATGGTTTTAGCGAATCGGACTTGATCCGATTTTTCCACTCGCTTGCGGAGACTGAAACCGCGCTAAAAGAAGCGACGCAGTCGCGATATGTACTCGAAGTTGGCCTAATGAGGCTGATCGAATTCCACCGAATTGCCGCTATCGAAGACGTCCTTGAACGACTCATCAAGCTGGAAGCTGGACTTGGTATCGCCGCACCTCGGGGAGGCGACACAGATTTGATCGCTTCAAAAGTGATGACCGCGGAAAAAAAAACTCTAGATATTGAGAAAAGGACGGTGGACGACCACAATGTCCACTTGCCGGACGGTCCCACGAACCAGACTTCCCCAACTGAGCCAACGGATGCTGCCGACGTCATGCCGGAATCGATCCCACCACGTCTTTTGCCACTAACAGAAGAGGATTTGGCACACGCCGCTGACACGTGGCTGGATATTGATTATGAGCGAAAGCTGCTTCAATCCGGTGATGATCTCAGTCCGTTGTCGGACGCCAAAGGGCTCGCCGAACTGATTATCGGTCCACAGACGCCAAATACTACTGTTGCGACCGTCGCCGCTCCGGCGCGTAACATCGCCGAGATAATGCCGACTTTCGATGAATTTGAGACTCCGGCGAACGACGTTGAGCTTCCTGAAAGTCCGACCCCTGAACAACTCGAGGATTTCGCTGCAAGTCAACCCTTGGTGCGAAAGGCGTTACGCATATTTCGTGCTCGGATCGTGGACGTCAGACAAGTGTAGTATCGGGAACCTCTCCGGCTGACTTTCGTATTCCTGTAATATTTGGCAGAATCAGTTCCAACGGAATGAAAAAACTTTGGTTGCCCGTTGCTCCCCTTTTATTCTTAGTAGTCACAATATTGCATGTGACTGCCTCGTATTCTGTCGCCCAGTCACCTGAGCCGTTTAATATTAATACCTCTCCGCTCCCCGCTCCGACCGGTTTTGTGAACGACTATGCTGGAGTGATCGACGCAACAGCCAAGGAGAAGATCGAATCTCGTTTACGAGAATTCAAAGAAAAGTCGAATCCCCCTACCGAGCTTGCCGTTGCGGTTGTTAAAACGACCGGTGACCGCCCGATTTTTGATTATTCACTTGCGGTGTCGAGGGGTTGGGGGATCGGATCGAAAGCGGATGACAACCCGAGTGCATTGCTCCTGATCGCCATTGAAGATCGAAAATATTTTACGCAAGTAAGCAAGGATCTCGAAGATGAACTGCCCGACGGCATAGTTGGTAGTCTTCAACGTCAATTTCTCGTACCTGAATTCAGAAAAGGCGATTACTCAAAGGGTGTATCTGACACCATAGACGCATACATTCGTACGATCGAGTCCAGGAGGAGCGGCACCGAGCCTACGGCAACACCCTCACCGAAATCGGGACAGCGTTCACAGCAATCGCTTTTTTCGGTATTTTGCTGCCTAATGGTTCTGCTTGTACTTTTATTGGTAATCCTCAGCAGCAGAAAGAAATCTGGTCCGAATGATAAGGACCGTTGGGGCGGCGGAGGCTTTGGAGGGGGCGGAGGCGTTCTTCCCTGGATCATATTGGGCGGCGGTTCGGGTGGCGGGTCGTCGAGCAGTAGTTGGGGAGGTTCGTCCGATTGGGGCGGTTCATCGGGTGGCTGGGGCGGATTTGGAGGCGGCGGCGATTTCGGCGGAGGTGGTGGAGGAGGTGACTGGTAGTCGGTCGTAAGAATACGAACGATCTACTTTCGAAAAAGCCATGGCAACTCAATTCGATGCTTTTATAGATGATCTCAGATCAACCCACGGTGCGAATCTCGCCGCCGTTATCCTATATGGTTCAGCCGCCGCCGGCGATTTTGTCCCGCGACATTCCGATTACAATGTCCTGATCGCGCTGCACAGAATTCGGCCCGAGGATCTGCGCAATGCTAATGCCACGGTCCGCGAATGGCACAAAATGGGGCATCCGGTCCCCGTATATTTCACCGTTTCCGAACTTCAAAATGCGGCCGATGTTTTTCCGATCGAATTTCATCAGATGGAAGTTGCCCGAAAGGTGTTATTTGGAACCGACGTCCTCGCGGGATTAAAGATCTCTGATCAGTTCCTGCGTCATCAGGTCGAGTTTGAGTTGAGAAGTAAACTAATTCTGCTTCGACGGCAGTATATCCCAGCATCAGAATCAGTCGAAGGGCTGAAGATGTTGATGGCAGAGAGCCTGACCAGCTTTTCTGCACTGTTCCGGGCCGTGCTTTTGCTTTTTGGTGTTCAGGCCCCGGCGACAAAGCATGAGATCGTTGCGATGGCGGTTCAGCATCTTAAGATCGACGGCAGCCCGTTCGAAAAAATATTCAATATACGTGAGAATAACTTTGATGCAAAGCTCGACGAAATCGGTGCAAATCAGCTGTTTGGAGACTATCTGGAGCAAATTGAAAATGTTATCGATGCCGTCGATTCGATCGGAAGATCGTAACAGACGATAGCAATATCCAACATATGCTGTTAATTTGAAATGAAATAATTTGAGAAGGCCGGGACGCACCCCAGTTGACGTTCGTCCTGTCGCAATGAAAGGAGAAAACTATGAGAAGAGCAATTTTATTGACCATCGCGATTTTTGCGGCGTTCGGTCTTAGCGGTTGTAGTTATAACGAACTGACTGCTAAGCAACAGGGCCTAAAAGGAAAATGGGCGAACGTGGAAAGCTCGATGCAGCGGCGCGCAGATCTGATCCCGAATCTGGTTGAAGCAGCCAAGATGGCTGGTGTCCAGGAACAGGAAGTTTACGGTCAAATCGCCGATGCGCGTTCGAGATTGTTGAATGCATCACAGGCAGCGCCCGCTGGCGCTGAGGGTGACAAATCTCCGGAACAAAAGCAGGCTGTGATCGACGCTAACAATAGCTTTGGCGGAACGATCGGCCGTTTGCTTAGCTTGCAGGAGAACTATCCTGTCTTGCGTTCGAATGAAGCATTTATGAAGGTTCAGGATGAGCTTTCCGGGACCGAAAACCGGATCAACACCGCTCGTCTGGACTTCAATGCGGCAGTGACTGATTACAACACAACACGAAATTCGTTTCCTGCTGTAATAACCGCAGGGCTGCTAGGATTTAAAGAGGAACCCTTTTTCCAGGCACAGGAAGGCGCACGTACAGCTCCGAGCATCGGCGATGCCAATTCCCTGCGACGCAATCAGGCTCCATCTGCCCCTGCCGCTCCCGCAGCACCGGCAAACAATCCCGGACAATAGGTCGAGCTAATGTTTTTTTCCGATTCCGCGATCACTCGTTCTGGGTGTCGCGGAATTTTTTATCGAAGGTTGTCAGAATCCTCGTGAGCTGCACATCGAGCAGTGATCACAACGTTTTGTGGGTTCGAACGTGCAGGCCCTTTCTTTTTGTGGACCTGGGAATACCTCTTCGGCCAATGCCTCAGCGATCGCGAAACGATCTTGCGAAGGATGCGCTAAGTTGGGATATGGGCGGGAAGATTGCGAAAATGACAATGCTAGCTCCAGCTTCTCTAACCGGGCATTGATCTCATCGAGGATCGTCTGAATCAAGGTATTATCGACCGATCTTGGTTCGGATTCAAGAATTCGGGCGATTTTTTCCGCGAGGGTTTTATGGTTCTCTTGAGGCATTATTTCTCATTCGGCAAAATTTCTATCGAATCGACAACTCCGACAATTGCCGAATCGATTGCCGCGCCGGGCCTCCCGGTCGCCGCAGTCGAAGCCGACCATCCCTCCTGGGCTATGATCACGATATCGCCTTCACCAGCGTTTGCGGAATCAAGGGCGATGCAGGTGTACTCCATATCTTGCCCTTCGGGTGTTATCTGCCGACAGAGCATGACACGTGCACCCTCGTAACGCTGATTCTTCTGCGTTGCGACGACGTTGCCGATGACACGTGCTAGTAACATTTCCAATGATCTCAGCGTTCCGATAAGGAATTGCCGGTATAGACGTGGTCATCCGAGTCAATAATACCGACGATAGTGCAATCAGTGGGCGTTTCGTCACGTTTGAAAGGGAATGACGCCTCCTTTCCACGACACCAGAACACCAATTCACCGACCCCAGCGCCAACAGCATCGAGCGCGATCATCGGAGAGCCTTTCGCTCTGAGATCGGCGTCCAGAGTCTGCACCAAAAGCATCTTTCGGCCCTCTAATGACTGATTCTTGACGGTCGACACTACGGTTCCGATGACTCGCGCGATCTGCATTTGTTATCTCTTATTATTTGCCAGGGCAGTTGCCAAAAACCCGACCATTAATAATACGCTAAACTCCATACCATTGCGCCCGCTTCCAACAACAAACCACCCCTCCTGCCAATGGACCATAGCAATGCCAGCGGCGATCTGTACCGTAAAAATCAGGGCAATAATGCGGGTATAGATACCTAACGCGAGAAGAACGCTTCCGACTACCTCGAATATTGAAATGACCCAAGCAACATAAAAGCCAAACGGAAGCCCTTGTGATCCGAGAAACTCTCCAAACCCGGCCACCCCACCGTTCGCGATCCGATGGATCCCATGGACGAACATGAGGGCACAGAGCGCCAATCGCAAAAGGATCAGAGCTCTATTCCTATTGTCGCCCAATTTCATGGCATTCATTTTATTCAGATTTTATAAAATCGATCGTATCGATCACGCCTATGATCGCTGAATCGACCGGACAATCCTTGTTGCCTTCAGCCAAGCGCGCCGACGAACCGCCGACAATCATGACCTTTTCGTGATATCCGGCTCCAACCGTGTCAACAGCAACAAGATAGCCGCTTTGATCCGAACCGTCCAGATTGATGGGCTTAACGATAAGAAGCTTTTTGCCGTGCAGTCGTTCGTCCTTTTGAGTAGAAACAACGGTGCCCAGTATGCGTGCGATTATCATTCTAATGGTGAATCGTTAACCGGCCGAGCTAACTCGTAAAAAAACCGATGCTTCGTCCGGATTCCCAATTCGATCTATTTATTTCCTAACTATTGGAAGGGTTTCATCCACGCTTGAATGTGGACGCGGGATGACGTGGACGCTAACCAGTTCGCCGACGCGCCGTGCCGCAGCAGCTCCGGCATCGGTCGCTGCTTTAACCGCGGCAACATCGCCGCGCACGATCGCCGTAACAAATCCGGCCCCGATCTTCTCGTAACCGACAAGTTGAACGTTTGCAGCCTTTACCATAGCGTCTGCGGCTTCGATCATCGCGACCAGGCCTTTGCATTCGACCATTCCCAATGCTTCTTGCATCTATTTTGTGCTCCTGAACTTCAAATAAGGACTTCTTGGTGTTGCTAGTTTAACTCAAGTTGGCGGCTTGGCTCAAAAGCTCTATCAACTCTTCGCGAGTGAATGACACCTTGGGGCCGGCCAACCCGTTCGGATGTTGACTCTCGACGCCGCAAATGACCTCAGTTTCGTGAAGGTAGCCGCATGCCTGGCATCGAGCCGATTCTGTGAGATAACCGGATTTTTCACGAATATTAATGAGTTTCTCGATCGCATCTTTCGGAAGGTCATTAGCCCCGCCGAGAGCTTTCGCGAGAATTGCGATCTTCGCCGTGTGCTCGAGCGTCTCGAGCCTGTCAAAAGCCTGCCAAAGGTCCTCGCCGTATGCGACCGCACCGTGGTTCGCCATCAGAAGGGCATTGTGATGCTTTACGAAAGGCTTCATCGCCTCAGTGAGCTCGTCGGTGGACGGCGTGCCGTAATCTGTTAATGGAACGCATCCGAGAGTCAGGATGACTTCCGATAGTATCGGCTTATCGATGGCGAGCCCCGCGACCGCAAATGCGGTGCCGTGCGGCGGGTGGGCGTGGCAGACGGCGTTAATATCGGGGCGCTCATTGTAGATCAAAAGATGCATCGCCAGTTCTGACGACGCTTTCTTATCCGTCAACGACTTGCCGTCAACATCCGTCACGGCCAGGCAATCTTCATCCATTCGCCCCTTGCAGGTCATCGTCGGCGTAGCAACAATGCGGCCATCATCCAGCCGGATACTCACATTTCCGTCGGAGGAGACGACATAGCTCCTTTCATACAAGAGACGCCCAACCTCGACGATCAGTTTTCTAGCTTGGCCTTCTTCCACTGGGTGAGTCGATCTCGACAAAAATCAAACCACAGATAACGCAGCACCGATATACCGCGTTAACCTGTGGCGATAATAATATACAAAAACTACGGAGCCGTCCCGTTTCCGTGCCCTGCCCCACCCCCACGATTAGTGGCTGGGTGCGGCGATAACTGACCTGATTCCAGATCGATAGCCGGAACCGAATCTGCCAGGCGCTCGAAATATTCCTGCTTTAACCGTTCATTTTCAATACGGAGTTCACTATTCTCGTGTCGAACTCGACGGCACTCGTGCCGTCCTCCCCCTGTTCCCCGTCCAAATGAAGGTGTCCATAATGAAACAAAAAAGCTTGCGACAAAAAGACCCGCGGCAAATGTCAGCAAGAATGGGATGATCCTTTTTATAATTCCGATAAGCGGCATAAACTTCACCTCTAAATTCCTTATTAACTACTTTCGGCGATCTCATTTCGCCGGCGTCGATCTTTGGCCGTTCGAATCCGGCGGTCGAACGAGAAAAGACGAAAGGCTCTCAAGTGCTGTCGTCAAATCTACAGTTTTCAACTTCACATCCGCAGAAACCTTCAGTCGAACCGGTGCAAAATTCAAGACGGCCTTGATCCCGCTCGCCACGATAGCTTCCAAAACTTCTTCTGCGGCATTTGCCGGCACGGCTATTATGGCTACCTCTATCTTATCCCTTTTCACGACGCTATCAAAGCATTTTATGTCGTTTACCTTTATTTTCCCAATTTTCTTGCCAACCTTTTCCGGGTCAGAGTCAAACAATGCAAACACGGTAAAGTTTGTTCCTTGAAAAGCATAGTAATCCGCCAGTGCCGTCCCTAACCGCCCAGCGCCCACAATACAGACGCGGTGCTCTTTGTCGAGCCCCAATATACTCATCAAATGTTCAGCCAGCGTGGCGACATAGTATCCCACTCCACGCACACCGAACTCGCCGAAATATGCAAGGTCTTTACGGATCTGGGCAGCGTTTAAGTGAAATCGTTCGGCCAGGCCATATGATGATATGGTCCGAATGCCGTTAGCCGACAATTCATTGAGGCATCGAAGATATACGCTAAGGCGCAACGTGGTTAGTTCTGAAATTCTTTCGCCTTTCATTGGGTATATTCTAATTAACCAAATCAAAAAACCCTTCGCAAGGAAGGGATGACGAAAGCAAGTTCTGCGTTGCTATCACCTCAAAACTAAACTACAATCTGTTTCAAGTGTGAAACATGATCGCATATATTTCCGGAAAACTCATCGATAAGCAGGCGAATTTGGTCATCGTCAACGTAAATGGTGTGGGTTACGAGATCGCCATTCCACTTTCTACGTTCTACGACTTAGGCGAGGTCGGGACTGATGTTCAGTTGCGAATTTACACACATGTCCGTGAAGATGCGCTTCAATTATTCGGGTTCAAGACATCGAGGGAACGCGATCTATATCTAAAATTGATCTCCGTTCAGGGAATCGGCGCCAAATCCGGAATAACTCTTTTGTCGGGGATGAGTTCTGACGAGATCATTACCGCGATCCGTTCGGGTGATCTCGTTCGCCTCACGTCTATTCCAGGTGTTGGACAAAAGACCGCTGAACGGATAGTCATCGAGCTGCGGGACAAGATCGATCTGCTCCAGGCCGGTCATGCAAAGGCGACGGCAGCGGGCGAGGGCACAAACGAGGCAGTCATGGACGATGCGCTATCCGCGCTTGTGAATCTTGGTTATCAGCGAAATGCCGCCGAACGGTCGTTAAAGCAAGCCGTACAGGAAGGTTCTGAACTCTCCGTTCAAAAACTGCTAAGGCGCAGCCTGCAGCTGCTCGCGAAATAAGTGTTTGATCTATTCAGGAAAATCGACGAGGACATTTCCCTGCTGGACCGGAAAGCGGTGTTTGCCCTTTTATACACAGCTATAGGCTTATCCTGCATTTATTATTTTAAAGACATATCGACTGTTTCGGAAATTCTGGGCGGCACTGCGTTTCAATTTATTCCGGACTTCATTTTGAAAACGACCGGGAACAATCTGCGTGTCCTAGGATACTGGGTGTTGGTCGGGCTTGTGTTCTACTTTGTAATTCCGGTGTTCGTCCTAAAAGTGATCTATAAGGATCGATTGTCCGAATACGGGCTTCGATCCAACTTGGAACCTGGGTTTTGGAAAGTATTCTCGCAATGCCTTGTCGTAATGATCCCGCTGGTTTACGTTATGTCGCTGACAGCTGGATTTTCGGCGAAATATCCTTTTTTAAAGATATATGCCGACGCTCCATATCTAAGCCTCACATTCCTCATTTGGGAACTTATTTACTTTTGCCAATTCCTCGGCCTGGAGTTTTTTTTTCGCGGGTTCTTGCTCCACAGTCTTAAACCGGCACTCGGACTCTATTCGATTTTTGCGATGACCGTACCGTACTGTATGATCCACTTCGGGAAGCCGATGCCTGAAACGATAGCCGCCATTGTTGCAGGTGTCTTTTTAGGGTGGCTTAGCTATAAGAACGGAAGTATATGGCTTGGCCTCCTGCTACACTGTTCAGTCGCCTTTCTGATGGATGCTTTGTCATTGTATAATAAGGGTTTATTGTTCTACAATTTTTGATGACGATGAAACAAGATCTCGAACGAATCGAAGTTCACCCGGCCCAGGCATCGGATGAAGAGGCACAATTTGAACTTTCACTTCGTCCGACGCGGCTTGCCGAATATATCGGCCAGCACAAGATCAAAGACAATCTACGGGTGTTTATGAAGGCCGCGCTCAAGCGGCGTGAAGCCCTCGATCATATACTGCTAACTGGCCCGCCGGGGGTTGGCAAAACAACTCTGTCCAATATTGTCGCCGCGGAAATGGGGGCATCGCTAAAATCGACCGCTGGTCCGATTATCGAGAAAGCTGGAGATCTTGCGGCGATCCTCACGAACCTCGAGGAGGGCGATGTACTATTTATCGATGAGATCCATCGTCTCAACCCCGCCATTGAGGAGATCCTCTATCCAGCGATGGAAGATTACAACCTCGATATTATGATCGGCCAGGGCACTGCGGCTCGATCGATCAAACTTGAACTGCCTAAATTTACGCTGGTCGGGGCAACGACACGGCCGGGATTGATAACGGCGCCGCTCCGAGGCCGTTTCGGGATAATTTTCCATCTCGATTTTTATGGATTTGAGGATCTTCAAACCATCGTAAATCGCTCCGCCGGCATTCTCGGTGTTGGGACTGAAGAAGCTGGAGCCGCCGAGATAGCCCGGCGTTCGCGTGGTACGCCGCGGATCGCCAACCGTCTGCTGCGGCGTGTACGCGATTTTGCGGAGGTCGAGCACGAAGGCTTCATAACTCGTGATGTCGCTAACGATTCGCTGAACCGAATGGAGGTTGACACGTTCGGACTCGACGAGGTCGACCGCAAGCTCCTGCTCGCGGTAATCGAGAAGTTTGATGGAGGCCCAGTCGGTTTAGGTACTCTTTCGGCGGCGATGCACGAGGAAAAGGATTCGATCGAAGAAATGATCGAGCCGTATCTAATGCAGATCGGGTTTCTTAACCGCACTCCCCGGGGGCGCATGGCTACCCGACTCGCGTACCAGCATTTAGGGCTGGATCATATGCAGAGTTCCTCATCCGTCACGAGCCTGTTCGATTGACCCTCGATCCGTCTGCTTTGCTCCTACCCGGATAGATAAGTAAAATTGACCCAATATGCTGAAACATTTGCTGATATCTTCCATATTCATCATTAGTGTCGCGGGTGACTATTCGGGACAAAACAAATTCGAGGGGCACAATATAATTCTTGATGTACCCTCGACTCATCGTTCGGCAACCTGTGCGCTGCGATATGCCCCGCCGACGGACACGCTTACTGTCACGGACCTCGATCGAACGACGCCGCTGAGATTGAGATCGTGTGGCGGCTCTGGTTCCAACCTCGTTCAAAATGGCCTAACGTCGGCACGCCTTAATGCTAGCGCTTCGACCTACAAATGGTGCTTCGAAGGCGAGGACAATAGTTATCGTGTAACGATGAAGGGCGACCAGTATTCGGGCCCGATAACTTACAATTGGATCGCCGAATTGGATCCAAGAGAAGCTGGATTCTACAACGTGCGAGATTTTGGGGCAGTCGGCGATGGCCGAACCGACGACACCATCGCTGTCCGTAGTGCGATGGCTTATATCGGATCAAAAAATGGCGGGACAATGACATTTCCGGAAGGCGATTACGTGGTCACGTCGCCGATCGCGCTTCCATCAGGGATCGTGATACAGGGTACAAATGGAATGCCGTCAAATTCACCGACTAGTCATCTGCCAAGAAAGAACTCGTCCAGAATCACCCTTTCGGGCTCAAGACGTGCGCTTTTTAAGATAGGCGAGTGTACGCATGGTGTTACATTCCGGGACATCGAACTCTACTCGCAGAGCAATGATGGTACCTTTGGCGTCGAGGCGTCCGGAGCTTATAACTCGGCACAGGACTTCCATTTTGAACGCGTAACTTTCAATAATTTCTTTCGAGGCATACAGGCCGAAGGCTTGCCGCAAACAAACTTGAGCTGGCAATTTGATTACATCAAACTTAAAGACTGCCGGTTCATTTTCAATCGAGACTCAGGGATTTTCGTAAACATCCGAAACTCTGACTGGAAGATAGAAGGAGCCTTTTTCGTAAATCCGCCCAAACGACAGGGCCAGAATGCGAATTCGATGCATTTTGAGCGCGTTGCGGGTGTATTGATCGAGGATACGTATGGCGGCGGCTTTCCGGGCGCACCGGGTGGGACGTTCCTAAACGTTTTGGACAGCGGCAATTTGACCGTAATTACGTCTCAGACTGAGGCAATGACCAACTCATTCGTCTACAACGAAGTCAAAAATCCGTCTGCGGGAGATTATTCTTATCCGATAACATTCATCAACAATGTCTTTGGACATCCGATCATATTCAATGCCAGGCGAACATTCGTTTCCGTTGGAAGTATGTACGGCCCGGAAACTTTTCGTGCCGACGAACGACTTCGAGTCTATTCGACCGGCGATCGGTTCTGCTACGACGGACATATTCTGCACTGTCAGGGGCCCACAAAGAACAATTTTGACAAGGCGAGTGTTATTTTTATGACGGGCCAACCATCCGAAGGGCAAGTGACGGGCCATCCCACATTTTTCGGAACAGATGTACAGTTCGGCGCCCCGGTGCAATTGCCATCATTTATGCAGAACGCACTGCCGACGAGCAAGTCGCCCGGATCGATGGTCTTCTGTTCTAATTGCAGGCGGTCGTCGGAACCTTGCCAGGCAGGCGGATCGGGCGCACCCGCAATGATGATCGGCAACCGATGGAGTTGTTTGTAGAACGGCAAACCTTTCGTGGATATCCCAAGGTTATCCACGGAAAGTCCTGAAAATAATACTATTCCTCAGTCTCGTCCTCAGCGCTCGCAACCAATGATACGCTGGTTACAAGGTCGTCCTCGCCGGTTCTGATGAGCGTAACACCTTGAGCGCTTCGGCCGGTTTCGCGGATCTTGTCAACCCCGAGTCGTATTAGCTTTGCCTGCTGTGTAATGATCATGATCTCCGAATCATCCTCGACCGGGAATGCGGCTACGACCTTGCCCGTTTTTGCGGTGGTCTTCATATTGATCACGCCTTTGCCGCCGCGCCGCGTCAAGCGGTAGTTGCTCACCTGGGTTTGTTTTCCGAAGCCTTGTTCGGACACCGAAAGGATCTTTTCCGTCCCTTCTTGGGAAACCGCGCATACCGAAACGACATAGTCTCCTTCGCGCAGGTTCACGCCGCGAACCCCGCGTGCCACCCGTCCCATTGGCCGAACATCCGATTCGTTGAATCGAACAGCCATGCCGTCATGCGTCGCAATAAATATCTGCTGCTTGCCATCGGTCCTAATGATTTCAAGCAATTCGTCCCCTTGGTCGATATTGATCGCATTGATCCCGGTGACACGGATATTCTGGTAATCGGCGAGTTTCGATTTCTTGATAACGCCTTTCCTGGTCACCATCGTCAGATAAATTTCTTCGGTAAAGTCGCGTACGGGCATAACCGCGACGAGTTTCCGCTCGCCGGACAGTTGAACGAGATTTACGACAGCTTTGCCGCGAGCCGATGTGTCGCCTTCGGGTATCTCGTGCACCTTTATTTTAAAGACCTGGCCGTTGTCTGTGAATATCATCAGGTATGCGTGCGTCGACGCGAGAAAGAGATGTTCGACAAAATCCTCATTCTTCGCCTTTGCGCCGAGCCGACCTTTGCCGCCGCGTCCCTGCTTCGAATAAGCTGCAACCGGAGTGCGCTTGATATAGCCGGCGTTGGTAACGGTGATAGCGACCTCTTCATCGGGGATCAGGTCCTCGATACTAAGGTCGACACCGGCATCGACAATTACCGTCCGGCGACCGTCGCCAAACTGCCGTCTCACTTCTTTGAGTTCCTCGATGATTACCTGTCGCAGTACGCTTTCGTTTTGCAAAATATTCTCAAGCTCGGAAATCAGCTTTATGATGGATTCGTACTCGTCGAGTATCTTTTGCCGCTCAAGTGCCGACAGACGGCGCAATTGCAGATCAAGTATCGCCTGTGCTTGAATATCGGAGAACGCGAGACTCGTAATAACCTTTTCAAGATCCTTCAAAAACTGTGCCTTTGGCCTATCTCCCGTCACACCTCGCCATGCAGCGATCTCGCCGGTGGTCGCAAGATTTGCGGTCAACCAGGACTTTGCTTCGTCTACTGCTCGCGAATTCCGGATCAACGGGATGATGTAATCGAGCGCGTCGATCGCTTTGTTCAGGCCTTCCAGGATATGCGCACGCGCCTGTGCCTTGCGTAGTTCAAACTCCGTGCGGAGGCGGACAACCTCCCGTCGAAATTCGACAAAGGCTTCAAGCATATTCTTGAGCGTCAGGAGTTTCGGCTGTCCGTCAACTATCGCGATACTAATAATACCGAACGACGACTGCATCGCCGTCAATTTATAGAGTTTGTTGAGAACCACCTGCGGCACGGCGTCGCGTTTTAGTTCCACGACGACGCGAATGCCCTCGCGGTTGGATTCGTCACGTATTTCGGAAATTCCGTCGAGCTTCTTTTCGTGTACAAGCTCGGCCATCTTTTCTATTAAACGAGACTTATTGACTTGATACGGTAATTCGTTAATAACGACAGCGTTGCGAACCCTGTCACCACGCCCGACCTCATCGACCACGGCACGAGCGCGCATTTGGAGAATGCCTCGTCCCGTTTCGTAAGCACGGTGTATCTCCTCGCGTCCATAGATAAATCCAGCGGTGGGAAAGTCCGGGCCCGGAACGAGTTGTATCAATTCGCGAATAGTGATCTCGGGGTTCTTGATCAATGCGATCGTCGCTTCAAGAATTTCGGTCAGATTGTGCGGCGGGATCTTTGTCGCCATACCGACGGCGATTCCTTCAGAACCATTTACGAGCAGTAGCGGAACACGGGTTGGCAACACCTTGGGCTCGGACAGCGATTCGTCGTAGTTCGGCTGAAAATCGACTGTCTCCTTCTCGATGTCGCCGAGAATGTCACCCGTGATCTTCGCCATCCGAACTTCGGTATAGCGCATCGCGGCCGGATTGTCGCCATCGATCGAACCAAAATTGCCCTGGCCGTCTACGAGCATATAGCGCATCGAGAATTCCTGCGCCATACGCACAACGGTGTCATAAACTGCAGTATCGCCGTGGGGGTGATATTTACCGATCGTGTCGCCAACGACCCGTGCCGATTTTTTATACGGCTTATTATACGTATTGCCCAGCTCATGCATCGCCCAAAGTACCCGGCGATGAACCGGTTTAAGGCCGTCCCGGACATCGGGAAGTGCGCGACCGATGATGACCGACATTGCATAGTCAAGATACGACCGGCGCATCTCGTCTTCTATGCTTATTTGACTGCTTTCACCGAGTAGGTCCATTGTGTTTTTCTATGTTATTTCCCGCGTATTGCAATCGGTGTTGAGGCCATTGCGATCACGGGATCAAGATGGTTTTAACTATCCTTATTATATAGAAAAATAGGGGTATTTAGCAACTCGGCCGATGTGTTGAATGAACCATACCTCACCCATCCGAGGAATCCCCCAAGTCCTGCATGAATCGAGTGAAATATTGAGGTATTATGGCTTCGAATTAGGCGGCGATGGCGTCTGAATGCGCTTCAATCGCAACATTTTTGTGCGCCATTTGCGCAATTGGGTTGGGGTCAGGCCCGGGGGCGGCCGGGGTAAACGAACTCTTCGATTATCGGGACGGGTTTCGACATTGATCAAATCCTCGCCACCCAATTCAGAGTTTTCCGAATTAACAGTTTCATCATTCACGATCGCGTCGCGGTGTTCGCGGTGCTTTGGATCGGCGATAGCAACCGGTGGATCCTTTTTACTCTTCGTCGCAGATTTCCCTGTGGCACTTACAGATCCGGCCGTGTTTTCTACTGATGGTTTGACCGTAAGCGCCTTAGGATCAGCAACGGGAGCGTCCACACCATCTTTGAGTGGTGCTATCGCCGGTATGTCCGCCATTACAGCGGGTTGAGGGTCGGGGTCCGCTATGTCAGAAGCTCCGAAGGATCCACCGTCGCCAAAAAGGCTGACTCCGACACCCACCCCACCGGCTACCAGAAGAACACTCAGCGCAGCAATAGCCAGACGGAAGATCAAACCCTTTCTTGGTTTGTGCCGAGCCTCCGGGATTGAATATAGGGCCGCCGCAGCAGTCGCGGCAGCGTCTCCAACGGGCAATACTTCAGTCTTGACATCTGTACTCCAACGCTCACCTCTTTGCGTAACGCCAGGCATCGCCTGTGTTTCCTGATTGAATATTTCCGGCTGGGCCGTAGTCCGTGTGTCCGTAAGTGCCGCAGGCGGCAAAACGTATTCTTCATGCTGCCTAAGCATTGAACGCATCTTCGACGCGGATTTAGGCCTCAAATTGGCGTTTAAGTCCATTGCCGCCGCGAGTATTGCGGCGACGCCGTTCGGTACTTCAGGTCGAACAACACTTGCCGGCACCTGAGGGTCGGCCCCACCGCTTAACACATTCATCGCTCGTGTCAGGGCGTCTTCGGGCTGAACCCCCGTTATCAGGTGATAGAGCGTGGCCGCAAGAGAATAAAGGTCGCTTCGAGGATCAGTTCCGGTACCCTGTATCTGCTCCAGCGAGGCGTAATTGCGTGAATATCCAAAAATACTACTTGCGGCCGTATGATATCCGGCGTCGCTCGGATTGCCTTTAGCAAGCCCAAAATCCAGCAGGATTATTTGGCCCCGAGACGTTAGTTTTAGATTTTGAGGCTTTATATCACGGTGTATGACCGGCGTTGCCTGGTTGTGCAGGAACTCAAGCGCGTCCAAGAGCTGATCTGCCCAGAGAATTACGTCTTCAACGGGAAATGGCTTACCGTTTTGTTCGATCATTGCGTGAAGATCTTCGCCCGGGATATATTCCATTACCAGGAACTGGCCATTCTCCTCAAGAAAATGATCGCTAACGCGTGGCAAAGCGGAATGCTTAAGGCTATTTAGCAAGCGAGCCTCGCGTTCGGTAGCTTTGCGATAACTTTCTCCGGTACAGAGGGTCTCTTTGATCGCTACGGTGCTTCCAAAGCGCTCGTCAACAGCAACATAAACGGCACCCATGCCACCCTGCCCGATCTGTTTCTTGATCCTATATCGGTCTTGAAGGACTTTCCCGGCTTCGATCATTGATTCGTACTCCGTGGATTTCGAACATTCTACTACAGAACTACTCCATCGCTGGTATCCTTCTCCGATCCAAACGGGAGCCGCGGCGGCAGTTTGATATATTCTACCGTTTGGACGCTTTTCACTGATTCAAAGTTTATTGTTGTATGCGGCTATTCCCACACGCGGCAATTCATAGATGTTGGCCAGCGTATTCAGCTCTGATTGCACGCTTTTCCAATTTTGAGTGGTAGCGGCTGAGTAGCTCCTGTTCCTTACGTCCCGCTCAATTGTCGACGCGATTTTCAAACAGTGTCGAACCCCGGCTATGTTCGCGGTCCAAGTATCGGTGGCATCGAAATCGCGGGAAAGTTCATCTGCGGCTGATTCAAGTTCGCGGACGCGACTATTGAATCGACCGTCCTTGTCTCGGCTCCGATCGAGCGAGTGAGTATACTTCTTGGCGAAATTATTAACACGTTTCTGTACGCGCTTTACGACTTCCCTGACCTCTACTCTGGTAATTTCCGATTCACCTGGCTCGCCCATCGGCTGGGCATCGACCGTTTCGGACACGATGACGATCACCAAACCCGCGACTAGTGCCCAACAAACTCCCAAAATCCTTCGTCTCATATCTCGATCCCCCCTTATGTCGCGGCATGCATATCCCCTCTTTGGCACAGTGGCCGTAGAACAACCGGGCCAAAAATGTAGACGATGGACGTATACTTTTTTTGCAAATGTATAGTAGCGGCTTGCACCTTGTCAGCCCGTCCGATGTCAATTTACAAATATCGGTTTACGATCTAACATTAGACAAAGAATGAAGGTTATCGCTTTTTTCCTTGCCCTATTGGCAATGTTTATTTTTGGGGCCTGCCGACCGTCCGCGGCCCCGATCTCGGTTGGCAACCAGGCCGTGTCGATCAACGATGTTCCGCAGCCTGGCGTCCCTTCCAAGCCGGTTGAACAGATGAGTTGGACTCAATTTGACGGCCGTAAGCACAAATTGCAGGATCTTCGCGGAAAGGCCGTGATCCTTGATTTTTGGGCGACATACTGCAAGCCGTGTCTGGAAGAAATTCCCCACCTTAAGGAGCTTCAGGCAAAATACGGCGCCGAAAACCTTCAGATCGTCGGCCTTCACGTAGGCGGTGAAGAAGACGAGCCCAAAGTGCCCGAATTCGTCGAAAGGTTAAAGATCGATTACCAGCTTGGTGACCCTGAGCCGGCGTTGACTTCTTATATTTTCGGCCGTCAGACAGCCATCCCGCAAACCGCGGTCTTTGATCGTAAGGGTCAGCTCGTTAAGAAGATAATCGGCTTTAACGACGAGATCAGGGCCGAGCTCGACGCGGCCGTTGTCCAGGCGATGAACAATTGATCCCGATCTGAACTCCGATCGTGTAACCCCGGCCAGATCGCCCATTCATAGCTTATGCGAGACATCCCCGTCGGTAACGGCACGCTGTTGGTAAATTTCGATGACAAGTACCAGATTCGCGATATTTACTATCCACACGTAGGCCAGGAAAATCACACTGAGGGATTTCCATTCCGCTTTGGTGTTTGGGCAGACGGCGAATTTTCCTGGGTTTTTACCGATGAATGGAACCGCCAGTTGCGTTATCTGCCCGAAACCTTGGTTACGGACGTTAGTTTGATCAATGATAGGTTAGGCATTGAGATTGTCTGCAATGACACGGTCGCAAGTCACGAAAACATCTTTCTACGGCGGATAAGAGTTAACAATTTAACCGATTCGAATAGGGACGTGCGGATGTTCTTTCACCACGACTTCCGTATTTATGAGAATAAGGTCGGAGATACAGCCTACTACGATCCGGAATGCCTGGCCCTTATTCATTACAAAAAGCACCGCTATTTTCTGATCAATACCGATCCGCACTTTGATCAATTTTCGACCGGCCGAAAGGCGTTTCGTGACCAGGAAGGAACATGGCGTGACGCCGAGGACGGTGACCTTCGCGGCGGGTCGATTACCGAAGGTTCGGTCGATTCGACGATAGGTAATCATTTCTCACTCGAACCGAACGCGAACTACGAGTTTTATTACTGGATCGCTGCCGCGACGACGCGCGAGGAGGCTGCGAACCTTAATAGTCACGTTCTTGGCCGCCTGCCTCGAAAGTACCTCGAGTATACAGGTAATTATTGGCGAGTATGGGTTAATAAGAACGAAACGGACTTTGGCGACCTTCCGATCGAGATCGTCGAGTTTTACAAGCGCTGTCTACTGATAACCAATACGCAGATCGATCGAAACGGGGCAATATTGGCCGCGAACGATTCCGATGTAACTGAGCGGGCGACCGATCATTACAGCTATCTATGGACTCGCGATGGTGCATTTGTCGCAAATGCTCTGGACCTCGCCGGCTATCCGAGTATTTCGCGGGAGTTCTATCACCTCTGCAGCAAGATCGTGCACAACGACGGCTATTTCTTGCAAAAATACAACTCCGATGGGACAGTCGCCTCGGGTTGGCACGCCGCGTGGGATGTTTACGGGCAAAAACAGCTTGTCCCGATACAAGAAGACGAGACCGCGCTGGTCATTTGGGCGCTGTGGCAACACTACGACAGATACCGGGATATCGAATTCGCCCATCGTATGTACCGACAGTTAATAGTGAAATGTGCCGATTTTATGATTAAGTTCCGACACAGCGTCCTTCGTTTACCCGAACCCAGCTGGAATCTGTGGGAAGATCGACGCGGCATTCATACATTTACTTGCGCGACGGTGGTCGCTGGCCTGCGGGCAGCAGCAAGATTTGCGCGGCTCTTCGCTGAAGACGACCGCGCTGCGTCGTATGAAACTGCCTCAGACGAGATCGTAACCGCAATGAAGGAGCACCTTTACAGTACTGAGTTAGGCAGATTTCTGAGAGCGCTCGACTTTAGTAATGATGATCGGTATGAAGCCGATCCGACCGTGGACGCTTCGCTCTTTGCCGTTTTCTATTTTGGATGCTTTAGTCCCGAGGATCCGGTCGTCGTAAACACAATGCGCGCTGTCGAGGAACACCTTAGAGTTGATGGCGGAATTGCGCGGTTTGAAAATGACGGGTATATGCGCGAGTCAGAAGAGTTTACCGGTAACATTTGGTTTATTTGTTCCCTGTGGCTGGCCGACTATTATATTGCTGCCGCAAAGACGGTGGACGATTTGTCGAATGCCTTAGCGATCCTTCGGTGGACCGTTTCGCGGGCTTTACCGTCGGGCGTGTTAGCTGAGCAGCTCAGCCCGGTATCCGGTGAGCACATCTCTGTTTCGCCGCTTACCTGGTCGCATTCGACCTTCGTTGCGACAGTAATGAATTATTTGCATAAATGGAGAGAAATACAGGCTGAACATGAATAAGTATCACACTTTTGGTCCGCGATTTTGGGCACTTGTTCTCGACTCTATTTTGTTGCTGCCGCTTGGGATCGCCGATAGCGTCGCCAGTGAAATGACCGGTGGTTATAGTCGCCTGGGGCTTTCGATCTCCATAACGATCGTCTACATAACATATTTTGTCGTGATGCATGCCGTTTTCGGACAAACCGTCGGCAAAATGCTAATGAAGGTCCGGGTCCTTGATCTATCGGAATCAAAAATGAGACCCGTTCAGGCCTTATTGAGAAGTTTGCCCGAACTTATGCTTTCACTTGCGTCTGTTGCGTTCATGTTTTTTTTTATTCCTCGGGAATCAATCGTCGACCCAGCGGAATTCTGGAGGAATCCATTTCAGATTCTTATGTTGTTGTGGGCGATGGCCGATATAACAGTATTCTTTATTAATGATAAACGTCGGGCGCTGCACGATATGATCGCCGGAACTGTCGCGGTTCGCGAATTCAGCGAAGAACGGGCGTAATTTCACATCACGTTTCGTTTCACCTCAATATTGTTAGGATAGTGTAAGGTTAAGATTATATTTTTTTAATGGCTTGATATGAGAAGAGCAAAGATACTGGCCACGCTTGGTCCAGCTTCATTGGACAACGAAGTCCTTGAAAACATGATGAATGCGGGCCTGAATGCCGTACGTATCAACATGTCACACGGCAACCAGGATCAGCACCAGGAGATGATACGGCTTGCGCGTGAAACCGCCCAACGGTTGGGTCGCCCACTGTCTATTTTGGTCGACCTTTCAGGACCGAAGATTCGAACCCGAACACTCAAAGACGGCTTGCCGGTCGAGCTTAAACCGCTCGATCATTTTGTTTTAACAACGCGGGACATCATCGGAAGCCAGTATGAGGTCGGCACGAATTTTAAGGAGCTGCCGAAGGCCGTGTCAAAAGGCACGAAGATCCTTTTGGACGACGGTGAACTTGAGCTGATAGTTGAGTCGGTCACCGAAACTGACGTTAAAACTAGCGTCGTGGTCGGCGGCTGGCTCAGCGAACGTAAAGGGATCAACCTGCCGAATACATCGCTTCCGATTCCGTCTATGACCGAAAAGGATCACTCGGATCTGCGGTGGGCGATTGGTCAAAACGTTGATTACATTGCACTTTCTTTTGTTAGAAAGGCACAAGACTGCAAAGACGTAAAGGACCTGATAAAAAGTCTTAATAAACGCAAAATGGGTCGGGCATTGCTTGTCGCCAAGATCGAAATGGCGGAAGCGATCCTAAATCTCGACGAGATAATTCAAGAGACCGACGGTGTAATGGTCGCACGCGGCGACCTCGGTGTCGAAACGAGCGTGGAACTTGTACCGGTTTACCAAAAGCTCATAATCGAAAAATCCGTTGCGAATGATAAGTTCGTAATTACGGCGACCCAGATGCTTCAATCAATGATCGAAAAGCCGCATCCAACCCGGGCAGAAGCCTCAGATGTCGCAAACGCTGTCTGGGATGGCACTGATGCCGTGATGCTTTCAGCAGAAACCGCCACCGGCAAATACCCGGTCGATGCGGTAGAAACGATGGCCCGAATAATCGATTCGGCCGAGACCTTAAAACCCGCTCAGCTAAAAAGGCCCGCCAAGTTTTCCCAGCCGCCTTCCGGTCGAACAAGTCAGGCGCTTTGCAAGGCCGCTGCATTTGCCGCCAAGGAACGGATAACGGAGAAAATTGCTGTATTTACCGAATCGGGCTTGATGGCACGGCGGCTTTCCAGCGTTCGCTCCGGACTTCAGACTTTTGCACTCACGACCTCCGCTGATGCTTGTAATCAACTGGCACTTATTTGGGGCGTTCAGGCGTACGCCCACGAATTCCCCGACACAACGGAAGAATTGTTAAAAGTCGGCGAAAGGACGCTGCTGGAAGCCGGTGTGGTCGAAATGAGCGAAACCCTTATTATGATGGCGGGAAGACTTTCAGGCTTTGGACTGTCGAGTTCCGTGGTCGTCTGGACCATTGGCGAAAATGTTCCACGAAGATAATTAACCGCAACCCGCAATTAACCGTGATGTTTAGACGCGAGATTCTCGCGGCCCCACTTCAACGCTTTGCTCATCCAAATCAGTTCGTCGAGAAATTCGTTGACACGCTTGTTGTAGGCGGCATCGAGGAGATTGCCGTCATCGTCAAATTTATCCGTGATCTTTGGAAAGTTCAGGTCTGTAAATGTTACGGCGAGGCCAAGTTCCCTTACCATGGGCACGCAAGCCTCGATCACCCGCGTACCACCCCACGGTCCCGCCGATACTCCTACTAGGGCCACAGCCTTATGAATGTACTCCTTTAATAGCAGGTCAAGTACTGCTTTCAGGATGCCGGGGTAGCCGTGATTGTACTCCGGCGTTACGATCACGAGCCCATCAGCCCTAACCATAGCGTCGCGCCATTCGGGGAATTGGTGCTTGAGCGCCTGGCCGTAATCATCCGGCGGGAGATCGAAATCGCGGACGTCGAACAAGTGGGTCTCGATCTCTTCACGTTCGCGCATTTTCTGATAGACCCAATTGGCCGAACTCGCGCTGTGGCGGTCCTTTCGGTTTGTTCCAAGTAGTATCGGCAGAAAAACTTGTTGCTCAGCCATTTATTGATTCGCTTACAAATCGGACGGAGCCATCACAAAATATAAAGTTGGCACCGCCAGTATGATGCGCTGTTGCGACCGCTTTCGCGAGCAGCACTCGATCCTCTTGATCGGAGACCGGCAACCCGGTCAATATCTGTCGAGCTCCGGGGCCCGAGACACCGATCAGGGCAAATGCCCCGACACCTTCAACAACTGATCTTGCAGGCAGCAGAAGGCCGATGTCAGCCGGTAAGAGCAGTCCGATCAACACGGCGATGATCCCAGCCAGCCTCCTACGATCATCTCCGGAAGCCACCTCTTCAAAGTTCAGAAATTGTTCGGCACCGGTCAGCGATAATCCCGCGGCCACGAGACGCGGTTTTGTGGTCAGCGAATAACTTTTCCCGTAGGAATGAATTCCTAGTCCTATCTGCTTGAGATTATTAAAGCATTTCGACATATACTTTACTCCAATTTAGCATCTTGCGAAGATTTGACGAATATGTCGGCGCTGTTTGCGTTCTCAAAACTTTCCGACGAAAACAAAAACGCATGAGCGGCTCATGCGTTTTTGATATCTAATTTCATTCAAAGTCTTAAAGTACTCGGATCTCGGATCTTAGCTTTTCAACCAGCTCGACGGCACCGGCCTTTGCATCACCGTTGCCAAGCATTTGGGTTTGCTTTGTTTTCATTGGAAGGTAAACTTTCTCGATCTTTTGTGCCGAAGCGAAATCGGCTACCGCCGGCGTTACGTCTCGAATCTCCTTTTTCTTCGCCGCCATTATCCCCTTTAGAGAAGCATATCGGATCTGCGAAATCCCTGACTGGATAGTGAGCAGCGCCGGCAGCTTGTACGTAAACCATTGATACCAGCCGCTTTCCAGCTCGCGTTTTAGCCGAACGTTGCCGTTAATACTAGTCCTATCGAGTTCGATCACGATCGTCGCGTGAGGAATGCCAAGCAGTTCGGCTAAGATCACGCCGGTCTGACCAAAGCTTGCATCGTCCGATTGAAGCCCGCTGAATACTAAGTCGGCATTCTCGTCCCTTATAGCATCTGCTATCGAAGCCGCAATTTGGTAGGGTGAGAGTTTATTAGAATTGTCTGCGACAATGTGTATGGCACGGTCGGCCCCGCGAGCAAGCGCATCTTTAATGACCGTCTTCGCGCTCTGCGGCCCGAGCGTACAAACGACGACTTCGCCCTCGCCCTTCGCTTCCTTCATTCGCAGCGCTTCTTCGAGCGCATATCCATCGGATTCGTTTGTCTGCTGCGCTACATCAGCTTCGTTGATCCACTTTTCATCGGCGCCAATGCGTAGGACAGCGTCCTTATTAGCAACCTGCTTCATTAATACAATGATCTTCATAACTCAGTAATCATCTCTCGGAGAACCGCTTAAATATCAAGCATGCATTTGTTCCGCCAAACCCAAAGCTGTTCGATAGTGCGTACTCGATCTCGGCATCCCTCGCTTGATTTGGAACATAATCGAGATCGCAGTCCGGATCCGGGAACTCATAATTTATCGTCGGCGGGAGTTTCTTTTCCTGTAACGCGAGCGCTGAGAACACAGCCTCTATACCGCCGGCCGCCCCAAGCGCATGGCCAGTCATAGACTTCGTCGAACTGACAGCCAGCTTCAATGCGTGTTCGCCAAAAACTTTCTTGATCGCAAGCGTCTCAAATTTATCGTTGTACGGCGTCGACGTGCCATGGGCGTTGATGTAGCCGATCTGATCCGGTGAAATTCCGGCATCCTTTATCGCACGCTCCATAACCCTTATAGCGCCCGAGCCCGATTCGTCTGGCATGGTCACGTGAAAAGCATCGCCGCTCATGCCATAACCGACGATCTCTGCGTAGATTTTCGCCCCGCGAGCCTTTGCCGATTCAAGTTCTTCGAGTATGAGGATCCCGGCACCCTCGCCGATCACGAAACCATCACGTTCAGAGTCAAAAGGACGTGATGCGCGTTTCGGGTCGTCATTTCGCGTGGATAGGGCACGCATTGAGGCAAATCCGGCAACAGACATTGGCGTGATCGCACTCTCGGCACCGCCGCAGATCATCGCGTCGGCGTCACCACGTTCGATTATACGAAAACTGTCGCCGATGGCATGGGCACCTGCCGAGCAGGCCGTAGCAGTGGCGGAGTTTGGGCCCTTAGCGCCGTGTCGAATCGAAACGTTCCCGGAGGCCAGATTCACGATCGCTGAAACGATAAAAAAGGGGGAAACGCGGTCAGGGCCTGAGTTTAGGAGCTTTTCATGCTCACGTTCGATAGCCCAGAAGTCGCCGATGCCGGAACTGATATACGTGCCGACCATCTCGTCATTCTTTTCGTCGATCACCAATCCACTATCTTTCACTGCCTCATCAGAGGCCTTTAGCGCAAAATGCGTAAAAGCGCCCATTCGGCGTGCTTCTTTCTTGTCAAGAAATGATAGAGGATCGAAATCCTTGACCTCGCAGGCGAATTTCACCGAGTAACCGTCTGTATCAAATTTCTTGATATAGTCGGCACCGTTTTCGCTGTTCATCATTGCGGCCCACGTAGTTTCCACATCGTGCCCGCACGCTGTGACCAACCCGAGACCGGTAATTACCACTCGACGCTTCATAAATAGAATTGAATCGACAACGAGCTATTTCGTTCTTACCATAGCCCGTCGTTGATGGTTCTAGCCCTCTTTATGCTGTTCGACGTACGCATAAGCGTCACGAACACTCTGGATCTTTTCGGCGTCTTCGTCCGGGATCTCGATATCGAATTCTTCTTCGAATCGCATTACGAGTTCCACGAGATCCAACGAATCGGCCCCGAGATCCTCGATAAAACGGGCATTTTCCGTAACTTCTGCACCGTCAACGCCCAACTCGTCAATGATGATCTGTTTAATTTTATCCTGAACTTCTGACATATTTTCTCCTGTTTTATAGCGCTTCTAGTGTATTTCTTAAACTGTTCGAGTCCTCAACATTAGCGGTTCGGACATCGCGATCGATCTGTCTAACTAGACCTGACAAAACCTTTCCGGGCCCCACTTCAATAAAGCGATCCACTCCGGCGGAAACTAGCTTCTCGATCGATTCGAGCCAACGCACCGGCGACGACACTTGCCGGATGAGCATCTCTTTTACCCTAGCGGATTCACTGTTGGGCTCGGCATCGAAATTGTGCACGATCGGACAGGCAAAGTTTCCGTATTCCAATTCCTCGAGATCCACTGCAAGTTTCTTCTGCGCCGGCATCATTAGGTCGCAATGAAATGGTGCCGATACGTTCAGCCTTATTGCCCGCTTCGCCCCTTTACCCTTTAATATCTCGCACGCGCGATCGACCGCTTCCGTATTGCCGGCGATCACCACTTGTGTAGGCGAGTTGATATTCGCCGGGCTGCATATTTGTCCATCGGCGGCCTCAGCACATCCCTCTTCAACTGCCGCGGATTCCAGCCCGAGAATAGCGGCCATCGCCCCGACACCCACGGGCACAGCTTCCTGCATATACGTTCCGCGCTTTCGAACGGTCCTAACCGCGTCAGCGAACCCGAGGGCCCCGGTCACAACTAGCGCCGAATATTCGCCAAGGCTGTGCCCCGCGACGAAATCAGGCTTTGGGAACCCCAAACTCTCCATTGCGCGATATGCCGCTACCGAAGCTGTCAAAATAGCCGGCTGCGTATTCGCCGTCAATTGCAGTTCTTCGACGCTCCCGGCAAAACACATTTCGGAGAGCGAAAATCCAAGCGCGTCGTCTGCCTCAACGAAAACTTTGGCCGCCGCAGGAGAATTATCAAACAGTTCCTTTCCCATTCCGACGGCTTGCGAGCCCTGACCGGGGAAAATCAATCCTAGTTTCGACATTTCTTCATTAGCAGATTCCAAACGACGGGCCAGTCGTGAAAACACACCATAGCGCTTCGAATCTGCGAGCGTTAAAATCTAACGAGCGTACCTCCCCAGGTTACCCCTCCGCCAAATGCGGTTAGCAGCACAAGGCTTCCTTCTTTGATCTTCCCCGATTCAATGCACTCGTCCAGGGCGATCGGTATTGATGCTGATGACGTGTTTCCGTGTTCGGCGATATTCGAATAAACCTTTTCCTCCGGGATACGCAATCGCGATGCAACAGCATCCGTGATCCGCTGGTTCGCCTGATGTGGGATCACGAGATCGACATCATCGGCCGTATAACCCGCTTTTTCGACCATTTCTGCTGAAATTTCGGCCATCGACCGAACGGCGACCTTGAAGAGTTCATTCCCCTTCATCTTAAAGTAATGCATCCGGTCATCGATGGTTTGGTGGGTGGTTCCCATCTTAGTGCCGCCGCCCGGGCAATACAATTGCTCTTCGTAACGGCCATCGGATTTGATCTTTGTCGCTAGAATTCCCTTTCCTTTCGGCACAGCACCTAAGACTGCCGCCCCGGCCCCGTCTCCGAAGATGACACATGTCGAGCGGTCGGTGTAGTCGACATATTTTGTGAGGACTTCTGCTCCAATTACTAGTGCATACCGGATCTGCTCCGTACGTATCATCGATTCGACCATCGTTAGACCGTACAAGAAGCCCGAGCACGCCGCAAAAACGTCCATGCCGGCGGCGTTGGTTGCGCCGATTTGAGCTTGGATCAATGCACCGGTCGAGGGCATTATTTGATCGGGCGTCGTTGTTGCGACGATGATAAGGTCAATATCTGTAGGTTCAAGACCAGCCCGCTCGATCGCTTGCAATGCTGCAGCAGATCCGAACTGTGAAGTAAACTCATCGTCGGCGGCTTTATGCCGCTGTTTGATACCTGTGCGAGAAGTTATCCATTCGTCGCTGGTATCAACGATCTTTTCCAGATCGGCATTAGTCAGAATGCCTTCGGGAAAAGCGTGTCCCATCCCGAGGATGCCCGCATTAATTGATGTCATTGACTTGAATTAGAACTTAATAGTTCGGAAATTTCAAAAGTCTATTCGGATTCTCTAACTTCTATAATTTTACGACCCTTGAATGTGCCGGTTTTTGCATCGACACGGTGGGGAACCTTGGGTTCACCGGTATCTTTGTCTAAATAGAATTGGGGCACGCTCAGGGCGTCGTGAGCACGCCTTTGACGGGTGCGTGATTTCGAATGTCGTCTTTTTGGATTCGGCATAATTAAAAACCTCTGACAAATTACTTCCGGACGTACCACGTTCAATTCGTGTCCATCTCGGTGCTACTTCAAATTCCTTAAGGCCGCCCATCGAGGGTCGAGTTCGGTCTCTTCACACTTACAATCTACCAAATTTCGGTTCACACCGCATTTCGGACACAACCCCTTGCAATCGTCATTGCAAAACAACTGCGCCGGCAGATCCAGAAGGATCTGTTCCCTCGCAAACGCACATAGGTCGATCGAATCTTCATCAAGAAGTGAGGACTCCATGTCGCCCGCGTCCAATTCCTTTTCGTCCGACATTAGATCATCGTCGGAACGAACGAAGTCGGCGTTAAAATCTATCTCCAGCGCACGTTTTACGGGCTGCAAACAACGAGTACAAAAAACCGTTGACGAACCTGAAACCGTTCCTGCGATCTTCGCCCCGACCACTTGGCCTTCCACTTCGCCGCGTATGGTAACGTCGCTCTCGATCTCGACTAACTCACTGTCCAGGTCTATTTGACCCTTCGGGATCTGATGCTCGAACGCGACCGGTGCACCTTCAGTTTGAGGTAAATCGATTATCATCGTCTACTGCCCCAATTCAGACTTATCATCTGAAAAGGCAAAAGAATTTATTATATAGATTAGGCTTTCCCTGTCAAATAATGGAATTAAGAAGTCTTTCTTGTTTTAGGCGGCCGATCCGATCGCCTCATCCAGGTTCGCAAAACCCATTTGTTTAAGAAAAGATGCCAATTCGCGAGAGACGTCACGAGCAAATCCGGGTCCTTTATATATAAAGCCCGTGTACGCCTGGATCAGGCAGGCTCCAGCCGCGATCTTAGAAAACGCATCCTCAGCATTAAATATACCGCCGACGCCGATGACAGGCATTTGACCTTCCGAGTGACGATAGATAAGTGAGATAACATCGTTTGACCGTTGAAATAAGGGTTTGCCGCTAAGGCCGCCCGGCCGAGATCTATCAGGATCGGATGTTCTCAGATTTTCGCGGGCGACGGTCGTGTTCGTGGCAATGATGCCCGTGATCTTCAAATTCGTACAAATATCCGTGATCGCTATCACTTCGTCATCCGAAAGGTCTGGGGCGATCTTGACGAAAAGCGGTTTGAGTGCGGCATCACCGCTTAGTCTCCTATTTCGTTCCTGAAGCGATGCAAGTAACATCTGCAAACTATCAGCTTTTTGCAATTCTCTAAGCCCCGAAGTATTCGGCGATGAAACATTAACGGCGACATAATCAGCTGTGTCGAAGGCTGCGTTATAGCTTTCTAAATAATTGCCGATCGCTTCCTCGTTCGGCACGTCCTTGTTTCGCCCGATATTTACCCCGACTACACATTTCCTGTCGATCGATTTGAGGCGGTCGATTACTGCTTCTGTACCTTCATTATTAAATCCAAGTCGATTGATAATAGCCTGATCTTCCGGGAGCCGGAACATTCGGGGTTTTTCGTTCCCCTCCTGCGGTCGATGCGTCACAGTCCCAACTTCCACAAAACCGAAGCCCAGCGAGGCAAGTTGGTTGACCACAACTCCGTTTTTATCAAATCCCGCCGCCACTCCAAGCGGATTCCGAAACTTCAAGCCAAACCGCTCAATGTCGCCGAAAACATCTACCGCAAACCGGTTTCGTGCGGCTCGTTGAGCGTATTCAGAACTTAAGGCAAGGCGCAGCGTTTCAAGCCCGAGTTCGTGTGCACTTTCAGGATCCATGCCAAACAGTACAGGCCGGATCAACTTGTCATAGAGTTGGGACATTTTCCTTACCTTTGAACTTTAATCTAAGCTTTGCTACCATTTGCCTGCAAATGACTGATGGAATTAACTTAGTTGAAAAGTCGCGGATAATGGACACTGCACGAATGCAACGTGCGATCTCCCGTTTGGCATCCGAGATCGTTGAAGAGAATCACGGTGCCGCTGACCTTTATATTGTGGGGATCCGTAGACGCGGCGTACCCCTCGCGGAACGCATTGCCGACAAGATCGAGCAACTGGAAGGGATTCGGCCTAAATACGGGATCATAGACATTACGTTATACCGTGACGATCTTTCCACCGTTGGTGCTAACCCGATCGTTAATCGAACCGAACTCGAAAGCGACATTGAAGACAAGATCATTGTTCTGGTCGACGACGTTTTGTATACAGGCCGAACGATTCGGGCTGCGCTCGATCAACTAATGGATTTTGGCCGGCCGAGAAAGGTCCAGCTTGCGGTACTGATAGACCGCGGCCGTGAACATCGCGAACTCCCGATCCAGGCCGATTTTGTGGGAAAAGTAGTTCCAACAAAACAAACGGAGATAGTGAAAGTCATGCTGAACGAGTATGACGATGTCGAGGCAGTCGGCATCTATGTAAGGCCGAAAGAGTAAGACTAGCAAGCAAGGCCAAGTGCCTTGCTTTTTTGCTAAACGGGCAGCATTTAATGGATAAACCATTTCGCCGCAGAGATCTATTAGGCATTCGCGACCTCACGGCCGCGGAGATCAAGGGTATTCTCGATACAGCCGAGAATTTTCGCGAGATATCGACACGCGAGATCAAAAAGGTCCCCACTTTGCGGGGCAAGACTGTCATAAACCTTTTCTTTGAATCGTCGACGC
>JBAUGL010000025.1:0-18512 GCA_049679665.1 Pyrinomonadaceae bacterium
GAGGACGACGCCGCGTTTATCCCTGGAGTACGGCTTGAAGCGAGGGTCATTTTCAAGGAGCGCCGCTGCGTGGTCCGGCTCGAGCCCAAACGTGATCTCGCAGACGCCATGCTTTGCACCGCAGGTCGCGAAGAGCTTGCCACGCACGTAGAATGCGGTCTCCTCGAAGTGATCGCCTTCGCGGGTGTCGGGTAATGAGAGGCAGATCTCCCGCATCTTATCGAGCGCTTTCTCGAGGGTGGCCATTGTCTTGCTCCTCCTCTTAGCCGAACTATTGATTAACACCAGCGCCCGTTGATAATACGTCGGATTCTGCATATTGTCGACGGCGCTCCGAAGTGAAAGAACCCAGTCGCTACCGCTTCCGGTTCTGACTTGGTAGGCCGCATCTGCTCATTCGCTTTGGAGCGTGCTGACAAACTCGCTTGCGCGAGACAACAGATGGTTACGCAGCACGTCATTGCCATACGCGGCAGGCCCGCAGCGAACCCAGCCTTGCATGATGCGACCTCGTGACTCCATTGGCACAATGCCAGTTGTTTCGAGAGCCCAAGCGCCCAGCCCCTTGCCAAGTCTGACGAGCATACCGTCATCACGTGCACCGCAGAGCAGATTGCCGTTCAGCAGCCAAGCCCAGCCCCCGAACATGGCCTTCTCGGTGACGCCAACCCGCGCATCAAGGTCGTCGTGGATAAGTTCCTCCAAGCCTCGGTCACGAGCCATAAATGTTTCCTCATGCAGCCTAACGCATGAATTAAGCCGCGCCGCGAAGCGGTGTCGGCATGATTGAATTGTTAGACCTAAGGCCGCGATTGCTCATGCACGCGAGAACTCCATGATCCAATTGGTTTCCCATGTGATGCCACTATCTGCTGAGAATGCCTGCTCCCACCGAGGGTTATATTTGTCGAGAGTAAACCAGATAAAGCGGATCCGGATTGGTGCGCCATTGAATGTGTCATTAGCGTAAAACGTACCCATGCCGTCTTTGAATCGGCCGACAACCGGTACGTCAATCTGATCAGGAGAACGACCGTCCAGCCACCAGATTGACCATTGACTGGATTGTGCGTTGAATGAGCGCACAGCAACTGCGCGATAAGTTCCCTCAGGGAGGTGAAGAAGGTTGTCCTCCACGTTACCGTACCCGCCCAGCACGCTCTGGGTGGACATCTGTCCGTTAAACTCGATCCATTGATCAGAGCCGACAAGCCGATCTTTGAGGCGACGATGTTTGACTCGCCAGTCCCCGACTGCAAAATCAAAGTCATCTGGGGCGCCTTCTGTCATTTCGAGTGCCATGGGTGCTGCTCTTTACGTCTAACTATTTGATTAACACCAACACATTTGATAATACGCGGACCTTTGCGTGTTACCAACGGCGTTTCTGAGTTAAAGAACCTGGTCGCTACCGCTTCCGGTTCTGACACTGTCTCGCACATCGGCTAGTCCGTGATCGTGGCGCTGATGGTTTCGGCCCAGGGGCGGAGGGTGCCGTCGCGCATTTTCCAGCTCATTAGGTAGTGGGCCATTTTGCCGGCGGTGTGGCATTGATTTCGAATACATTCCTTTCATTATTTAATCTTTTTCCCCAACGTATTTATCCAAAACGGCGGATCCGACGGGAATGGCTTTGCGTTCGCGAGGAATTTCATACAGTGCGCCGAAGACGATCGACGACAAGACGCTGCTGATCTTTCCTGAAGATCCGCGTCCATTGTTTCTCAGAACGATCACCGACACGCGCTCTGCCGGATAGCGGGCAATGTAGGTGATAAAACCGGCGAGATTGCCGCCATGAGCTATCTCCTGTCGGCCATGCTTCTTGCTCGTCCACTCAACCTACGTGAGATCCCAATCGAGAGCGACCGGTAATAATCGATTGTTCCTTGCTCTTCTAGGAGTCGGTGTTTTTGGAAACGAAACCAAATGGATCTTTCGGACGGTTCGACGACTCGTCAACCAAACTAAAATTCAATAACATGTTTATTACAAAGAAAGACGTTCATCGACTTGCCGGTGAACGTCTTTCATTTTCCTCCTTGGACAAATCGTTCAATTTATGTGAAACGGAATTTGGCGTAATGCTCGCTGCCGTCAGTTAGTTTTATCACGAAAATCCGACAGGTTCCTTTCCACGACTTGTTTGTCTTCCAGACGTAGGCGTACTGATCGGTCATTGAGTTGTAGCTCAAACTGCTGCCGCCTGAATTGACCGCTTCCTCGAGCGTGCTGTCCTGTTCGGTCGCGTCGCACGCGACGGGAATCGAAATCGGATAGCCCGTGGCGAGGATTGCTAAGCCTTTATCGCCGCTCAGGGAGAATTTTAACGGAGTGGCTCGTCCGGCTTTTACGACATTGACCGTCGGGAGATTGTCTATCGGCTGAAAGAAGCCCGCAAAGTTATACAACACGGTTACGATAAAACTACTCGTCGTTGTGTTGCCGTTGCCATCGGTCGCCGTCACACTGACGGCCGTTGTGCCGACGTTAAAGAGCGAACCCGAAACGGGATTCGACGATACGGTCGGAACTGAACAGTTGTCCGTTGCGGTCGGCAACGGGAAGGTCACGACCATTGAAGTCGCCGGGGAATTTGCCGGCAGAATGACAACGATATTGCTGATCGAAGCGATCGACGGCGGATTAGTTTCAAGGGTTACGGTCACATGGAAAGCAGCCGTTGCCGTCGAATTGCCTGGATCGGCAACTTTGAGCGTGAAAGCGGCATTAGATGCTCCGCAGGCGGCGGAGACGTCAGCCGTCACATTACCGACCGTATCAACCGCAATGTTTGAAACCGTCACGCCGCCCGTCGTCGCACTCGTTGAATTATTGACCGTCACGACCAGATTATTTTCTACGTCGTCAATATCATTGACCGCGGAAATCTGCGAATTCGACGTTCCCGCCGCTTCCTGACGGGTAATCGTGCCGAAGTTGATCGTCGGCGAGTCGTTGACCGGAGTTACGGTAACATTGACAGTCGCCATATCCGTTCCGCCATTGCCATCGGAAATCGTATAAGTAAACGAATCACTTCCGGAAAAATTAGCGTTGGGCGTATAACTCACACCTGCGCCGCCATTTGTGATAACTACCGAACCGGTTGCGCCCTGGGTCACCGCTGTTATCGTCAGCGTTTCGCCCGTGTCGGAAGCGTCATCGTCATTGGACAGGACGTTGATGGCGTTCGCTCCGCTGTCTTCAGTGACGGTTGCCGAATCGCCCACGGCATTCGGAATGTCGTTGACGGCGTTTACGGTGATCGTCACGGTTGCGGCGTTCGACGAAAAACTGCGGTCCGATGCCGAATAGGTGAATGAATCCGAGCCGTTGAAGTCCGGGTTCGGTGTGTAGCTGAACGAACCGTCGGCGTTTAATGTAAACGATGCGGCGTGTGCCGGTGATGTTTGTAGTTGCGCGGTTAGCACGTTGTTTTCGCCGTCCAAATCGTTCGTCAAAACGCCGGGCGCGGGAGTGTTGAGTGCCGAATCTTCGTTCACGTCGTAGGAATCATTCACGGCGCTCGGCGGCGTGTTCGGCGTCGGCGTCGGCGTTGGCGTAATTGTCGGCGTCGGCGTTATCGTCGGAGTTGGTGTCGGCGTCGGAGTCGGAGTTGGAACTACGCCGTTGAACTCGAAAGCGCCGATGTCGGCTGTCCCGACCCTGGCCGCACCGCGCTGGTCGGCGGGCGGGGCATTCGCCGTGTCGCCTGCGTCAATCGCGGGCGATCCGGCAAACAGGGCGTGCGTTATCGTTGGACCGCCGTTGTCGGCAAGTGGGGCGAGCAGCGGGTCAATATTGACGATATTGCCGGTCGTGTCGCCGGTGATCGTTGTGCCGTTGGTGTTGCCGATCAGGTTGTAGCCCTGCGAGGTCAATGTGCCGTCGAAATCATTGATTCCAAAGCCACCAACATTTCCGGCGACGATGGAATTGCGTAGATTGACGGCGGCGCCAAAACCGCTGATTCCACCGCCAGGTCCCCGCATACCAACGCCGGGAAGATCTACCTCCGAAGTCGTATTGTTTGCAATGGTCGAGTTGATCAACGTCAACGTGCCGCCGTTGGCATAAATTCCACCGCCGCGGGCGCCGCTGCTTTGTCCAAAATATGCTGCATCGTTGTTTGAGACGGTCGTGTTGATGAGCGTCGTTGTGCCTGAACAGTAAAGGCCGCCTCCACCTTCCCTATTCGCAGTGGCAGTAGTGTTGTTTGAGATCGTCGAGTTATTGACGGTCAGCGCGGTAATGCTGTAAATGCCTCCGCCTCCGCCCGGACTCTGATTGCCCGTGATATTCGAGTTGTTGATAGTCGTCGCTCCTGAACTACGAATGCCACCACCACTGTCTGCAGTGTTGCCCGAGATGGTCGAGTTATTGACAGTCAGGGAACCCCCGCTGAAAATACCGCCGCCGCCGCCCTGAACATTCCCGTCTTTGATGGTCAGCCCTGAAATGTCCGCCGTCACGCCAGAATTCACCCAAAAAATACGATTGTTCGGTCCCTCTCCGGCAGCGTTGCGGACAGTCAACAGAAGTGCGCCAGGTCCTTGAATCGTCAGATTCTTGTCGAGCAGGATATGTTCGGTATACAGCGAGATGGTTCCCGTCATATTGAAGGTGATCGTGCTGTCCGGGCAAGCATCAATGACTGCCTGCCGGAGCGAACCCGCTTCGGCGTCTTGACTGGTGATCACTACCGGATCCGTCGTGCAATTCGGACTAAACAGACCAAACAAAACACTTTTCTCCGCCAAGGCTGTATTTTTTGCTCCGAACAATACAAAACCAAAACACATATTGAGGATTACCAATGTTATCGTTATTTTTACCTTCATGGTCTTTCTCCTAAATCTCAAAATTTCCTGCTCGTCGAATCAGACGAAAAATTTCCCAGCTTTTAGATAGCTCGGCGTTTATGCTTTGCGCAGAATTTCCAAAATATCAAGCAGATTGTCTTTTACAACATACCGATACGCGCCGGCTTCGAGCGCCGCCCGGCGCAGATTATTGTCGTTATAGTTGGTTAGCACCAAAACCCGCGCTTGCGGGTAGGCTTCAGTGATTTGACGTGTCGCCGTAATTCCGTCAACGCCTTTCATCTCGACATCCATCAAAACCCAATCGGGCTTCAATCGCCTGTATGCTGCCAGAGCATCAGCGCCGTCCGCACATTCGCCGACGATTTCGGCGACGCCGGTGAGCGTCATTGTTAAAAGTTCACGCATCGGTTGGCTGTCTTCGACGATTAAAATTCGGGTATTCATAAAGATTTTCTAGAATGCGGGAAAATGATAGGCGGATCGGCGAGAATTTGTAATAATAACCACTACGTAATTCTTGTAGGTAAAAGTACTTAATTTCTACGTGGTTAGCCGTACTTTGTGAGAGCCTGACTGAAATTTCGGTAATGTCCGCGAAGAGGACGAATTCAATAGCGACCGCAGAGCAAACAGACGCTATTGAATTCGTCAGCCATAAAATACAAAGCTCTGAGACGGTAAGAAGGAGAATCGAGATGACCCGCGGACGGATCAATCTCTCGCTACAGCAGCGATTTATACTGCATGGCAAATTTCATCAGGGAGTGCGAGCCGTGAAGATTCAGTTTCTGGCAGATGCGGGCGCGATGAGTTTCGATAGTTCGTGGGCTTACGGACAATTCGTGGGCAATTTCTTTGTTGGTTTTGTACTCAGCAAGAGATCTAAGGATCCGGTATTCAGTCGGAGTGAGTTGGCTCAAACCGAGTTGCTGTTTGTCGGGAACGGCGTTGTAATTTTGCCGCTCCGAGAAATAGCTCGTCATCGGCAGACTTGTAAATGCGCGCCCGGAAACCACTTCGTTAATCGCCGTTACGATATCGTCGATCGCGCTGTCTTTCAGCACATAACCTTTAGCGCCGAGATCAAGCGCGGCGTGAAACATTTGTTCTTCACTGTGGATGGTTAAAAAAATTATCTCAGTCGGGTTTTTTTCGGCAAGCAGCGAGCGCGCCACCTGAAAACCGTCCTGATGCGGCATATCAACATCGAGAATCGCCACGTCCGGTTTTAATTCCTCGATCATGGCCAGTGCCTCGTAGCCATTCCCGGCTTCGCCGACTATATTCAAATTCGCCTCCATTTCGATAACCTGCTTCAAGCCCTGCAGCATCAGCGGGTGGTCGTCGGCGATGACGATTCGAATTTCCTGTTTCATATTGCGTTATTGCGTAGATCGATAATAATTGAAATGTTCGTGCCCTCTCCGGGTTTCGAATCGATGTTTAGTTTTCCAGCAAGCAGCCTGGTTCTTTCGGCAATTCCAACTAAGCCGAAACTGCGTTTCGATAAATCGTTTCCGTCAGCCCGCTGGTCAAATCCACGCCCGTTGTCGGAAATTGTGACCGTTAAATTGTTGTCATCGCGTTCCATTCTCAGAAAGGCTTTTTGGGCTTGCGAGTGTTTGACGATGTTGTTTGCGCATTCCTGCACGATCCGGTAAAGCAAAATCTCCGAATCCTTTTCGAGAACGCCGTCAATCATATCTATCTCCGCATCAAATTCGATGCCGCCGGCGCTGAACACCTTGTCGAGCATCGATTCGATCGTTTTCGTCAATCCCAGCCGGTCGAGCAGATGCGGGCGCAGATTAAAAGCGATCTCCTTCGCCTCGTTGAGCGCGTGCGAAGCCGTCGCGGAAATATTCTCTAGGTGATCGATCATCGCCTCTTTTTTGTCGGATTGCTTTAAGCTCAGACTGGCACGATTTTTGATAATCACCAGACTTTGCCCAAGTCCGTCGTGCATCTCGGCGGCGAATCGTTTGCGCTCCTGTTCCTGCGAATCGATCAAACGGCGCGAAAAGGCGATCTCTTCAGCGTGTTTTATTTCAATTTGCGAGATATGTCGTCTGAAAAGCAAATACGCGGCCGCGCCGACACCTAAAACCACCAGGGTCAAAAACCACCACGTGCGATAAAACGGCGGCAGAACGACAATTTTGAGCCTTGCACCCTGTTCGTTCCAAACGTTATCGCTGTTAGCGGCAATCACGCGAAACGTATATTCTCCCGGCGGAACGTGTGAAAAATAAGCCGTCCGCCTATTCGCCGCGTCAGTCCATTCGCTATCGAGTCCTTCGAGTTTGTATTTGAAACGGAGATTTTCTGAATTGATGAAACTGAGCGCGGTGTAGCTTATCTCGAAATTTTGTTGATCTGGATTGATGATAAAGTCAGAACCGCCTGCGTTAGCGGGCGGGCTTCCTGCGACGGCCCGTACGCCCGCTAATGCAAGCGGTTCCGACAAGGTGTTGTCAATTTTGACGCTTTCGATAACCACCGGCGGCAGTTTTGCATTCACTTTCATCTTTTCGGGGTCAATCACCGCCACGCCGTCTTGGGTTGGAAACCAAAGCCGTCCATCCCGTGTTTTGATTCCGCCAGGCCAGCGTCCGCCATTGCATTCGACATTGAGCATTCCGTCCGATTTACCGTAGGCCACCGACGTGATCGTCTTGCGCTTGCCCTCGGCAAACTCATTCAACTCGTTACGGCTGACGCGATAGATGCCGCGATTACTGCTCACCCAGAAGTTGCTGTTTGGGTCTTCGAGAATCTGAAATGCACCGTCGTTGAAAAGCCCGATTTTTGTGTCGTAATGTGTAAATGCCCCGTCCTTAAATCTTGCCAAACCCCCGTCGTAACTGCCAATCCAAAGCGTGCCATCAGCGTCCAGATAAAGGCCTCGCACTGTGCGACTCGGCAAACCATCTTTTTCTGTCCAACTGGTAAATTGCCCGTTTTGGTAATGGGTCAAACCGCCGTAAGCGCCAATCCACATTCCACCGTTTTTATCATCAATGATGGCTTTAACGTCGTTACCGGCAAGTCCGTTCTGAGTTGTGTAAGTGGCAGCAGTTCCATCTTTGAACCTCACTAGTCCGCCTTCGCCACCAACCCAGAGCGTGCCGTCATGGTCGGCATGAATGGCATAGTTTGTACCCGACGAATTCTTGTAAATCGGTACGAATTGATCTTCATTAAAAACATAGAGGGCGCCATTACTGCTGACCAACAATCGTCCCGTAGCGTCTTCGCCGATGGCGGTGACATAAAAGCCTTTCGAAGATTTGACGAGCGCAAAAACGCCGCCCTGATGTTTGAAAACTCCATTGGTAGTGCCAACCCAAACTACTCCTCGGTGGTCTTCGTAAACGGGATAGACATTATTGTCCAATAAACCGTCCGCCTTTGAGTAAGCAGTGATGACTTGTTTCCTGATACGGAACAAACCATTGCGCGTCGTGCCGAGCCAGATATTACCTTCGCTGTCCTCATAGCCTGCAATAATTTCAGTGAGGGTTGTCGGCAAGTGCCGCGTCAGCCGTTCATTCCGCATCGTATTTAAATCAGTGAACCAGAGTGCACCCTGCCGGTCTTTCGATAACAGATTGAGCCTCGCGCCGGAAACCAAAAAGAGTGGAATTTCAGGCAAACCGTCTTGTTTCGTATAGACGTTGGCAACTTTGCCGTTTTCCAGATGAACCAATCCTGCGTCGCTAGTGAGCAGCCAGAGAGTACCGTGAGTGTCTTGCACCGAATTGATGATTCTAAAACTCGGCAAACCGTCGGCTTGTGAAAATCTCAACGATTGCCCATTCACCAAACACGCCGTTTGCTCTTTGTCCGAATCATAAAAACAGAAAACACGGATACTTTCCGGCTGGACGATCGGAGCAACCGGCGGAGCATCTGTTTCCGGATCGAACGCTGAAAAATTCCCGTCTGCGAAACGATAAACTTGAAAATTCCTCGAAACAATTAGCCGATTGCCTTCCGCGTCGCCGCTAACCAAGGACCCGCCGGGCGAAATCAATCCCTGTTCGACGCCGTAACTGGCAAAACGTCCCTGATGATAACGCGTAACTCCGCTTTCTTCCGTTCCTGCCCACAAATCCCCGCCCTCGGTTTCAAACAAATTGGTAAAACGATTATTGGTGATGCCCGGGGAATTGCTTTTATTGAAAATGGTAAAACGTACACCGTCAAATCGCGCCAGCCCGTCCACCGTCGCCAACCAGAGATAGCCGTCGCGGGTCTGGGTAATCCCATAAACCGAATTCTGGGGCAGCCCGTCATCCGCCGTCCATTGGTCGATCCGGTATTGAGCATTTACTCCGGCAATCCCCAAGTAAAGGCAGAGGCACAGTAATAATTTCTTTGACAAACAAGTCGACATACAATTCCGAGAAATGGAGTCGAGCGCCAAGTGAATCGCATTCAACATTAACTTGGGGTTTGAAAATAGACAAACCTAGAAATGAACCAAACCAGGGACGCGGAAATTGACAGGGAATGACGATTCGAAGTTGTTGAGATAGAATGGGATCAAACGTCTGAGTTGCTGATATCGAAAAATTGCGTTGGCCAGATGCTTTGTCTAGATTTCGCAAACTTACCGATTACACGAAGAAATCGTAACCGAACAGTTTTCAACGCTTGATGAATTCTAAATAAATGCAATGAATCGGATAGAAAGGAACCCATCATCCGGGGATTGGAGACATGCGTTTAGGGGTTGTTCCGCGTGAAATTCAATACTCGATTATTTGTTGTCCTATGGTTAGCTGGCTTGGCGGGTGCTCTCTCGTTGTTATTGATTGACTTGGATGCGCTGATAGCAATCCTGCCAAATCCGACGGGAGCGGAAGTTCCGACAATTACTCCGGCTTTGAAACTTCTGATACCGGTTCAACCCGCAGTTATTTTGGCGGTCGCGGTTGCGGTCGGAGTTGTTCTCGCTTCAAGGGTAGGATTGTCGTCGCCGGTGGCTGAAGCGTTGGCAAGCGGCGGCGATTCAGTTGCCTCCCTCAAGCCGCAGATTATTCCGGGGATTGTCGGCGGATTGACGGGCGGCGCGTCAATTATTCTGATCGCTGCAGTATTGAAACCGTCACTGTCGCCTGAAGTTTTGAGGCGACTCGGTGAGTACGGCAAAGTTCTTCCACTTCCGACGCGTCTGCTCTACGGCGGCATCATCGAAGAGATCCTGTTGCGATGGGGCTTGATGACGTTGCTGGTATGGGCGGCGTGGCGGCTCTTTCAAAAAGGAGAGGATAGACCAAAGCGATCTCTTTTTGTCGGCGCGATTCTGGTTGCAGCGCTGCTGTTCGCCATCGGTCATCTGCCCGTCGTTTTTTTGCTGTTTCCCGAACCAACACCTGTTTTGATCTTGTTCGCTATCTTCGCTAATTCAGCCTTCGGCTTGATTGGGGGCTATCTCTACTGGAAGAAAGGGCTCGAATCCGCGATGATTGCTCACGCGCTGACGCACGTGTTGATGTTCATGGCGAGCTATTTCGGAGCGTATTTTTGAGCATCGTTTGCGAGATCCGTTGGGTTAATCGCCAGCCGGTGTATTCTGGGATTGGATGAGAAAGCGTAAAGGCATATCTTACGGCTGTGGGCGGCATAGCTTTGGTGGTAGCGGTGCTCGCCCCGCTCCAGGAGCAAATTGCATCCGCAACCGCGGGGTTCGCCTTTCTAATTGTGGTCTTGGTCGTCGCGACCGTTTTTGGAAGCCGTCCCGCTTATTTAGCATCATTTGTTGGGATGCTTTCATTCAACTTCTTTTTTCTTCCGCCTTTTCACACATTTACCATTTCTGATTCACAAAACTGGGTTGCATTAGCAGCCTTCCTGGCGACAGCAGCAAGTTGCGCAACATCAGGCCGTTCAGGACCACGAGTATCGTGAACGTGAAGGGTTAGGACAAGCGGTGATCCCCGAGAAAGTGATGGTATGCATGGCGAGCCGCGGAAGCGCTGCCAAGCTCCTCCGGACGGGCGCGCGCATTGTCGGCCGCCACGCCTATCGCGACTGGTTTGCCGTTTATGTCGAAGCGCCAGGTGAAGAGGTTGGCAGGATCCAGCCGGAATCATACGCGACCCTGCAGGAAAACATAAGACTCGCCAGCATACTGGGAGCAAACGTAGTAAAGCTAAAAGGAGCGAACGTCGCCGACGAGCTGCTGCGATTTGCACGCGAGCACGAGATCACCCACGTTATCTTTGGCCAGTCCGCCCGCTCCCGCTGGGAGATCATCTGGAAAGGCTCGGTCATAAATCGGTTTCTACGCGAAGTCAAAGATGCGGCTGTCCACGTAATCCCAATTGAAAAATATACAGACTGATAATCGCCTCCTTCATCGAAAAGAGATGCGCATCGAGCTCGAGCCGACGGCCACTTTTGCGGTTGGGTGACGCTAAAGAATTTACGGCCGCCGTTTTATGACGGCTTGGCCTTTTTTTACGAAGGTCTTAAACACAAGGTTATGACCGTTCCCTGCGTCGTTTTCGACGTTAATCGGGGTAAGCGGCGTCGCGGAAGTTCAAACTTTAACTCGTGGGTCAGGTTCTCGTTCGGACCCTCCATGGACAACGTCCGCATTGGCCTGGACAGGCTGGAGGAAATGATTAACGGTGCCCTCTAGGTAATCAACGGAACCGAATAGACTTGCAGAAAATGAGATCGTGGATCGCCGTAGCGGCGGCGTGAGTTAGTTACTTTTTCCGCGCTCGTAGCACGGCCAAAACGTCGTCAAAGGAAATATTCTTTTCGCACAACAAGACCATATAGTGAAACAATAGATCTGCGGCTTCGTTTTTGAACTCCCCAAGGTCGTCATCTTTTGCCGCGATTACCGTTTCTATCGCCTCTTCACCAACCTTCTGAGCAATCTTGTTCAGGCCTTTTCCAAACAGTTTCGAAACATAGGATTCTTCGGTTGGGTTCTTCCAGCGGTCGTCGATCATCTGTTCGAGTTCGGTAAGGAAATTTGGCGCGTTTACATTTGCTTCGCCGAAACATGTATCCGCACCTAAATGGCAAACTGGCCCCGTGGGCTTCGCCCGTACCAATAGTGTGTCACTATCGCAATCGCCAGCGATCGAAATGAGTTCGAGATAGTTTTCCGTTGTCTCGCCCTTAGTCCAAAGCCGTTTCTTTGATCGCGAGTAGAATGTCACACGTCCCGAAGTTCTAGTCGCATTAACAGCGTCGTGGTTCATAAAACCAAGCATCAAAACTGCATTAGTCGTTGCGTCCTGAACGATCGCCGGGACAAGGCCATCCGCGTACTTTTCGAAATCCAGATTCATAATCTCACCTCTATACCACGCCCGAGCAAGAATGCTTTCAGATCTGGAATACTGATCTCTCCGTAATGAAAAACACTCGCCGCAAGCGCCGCGTCAGCACACCCACGCTCAAATAGGTCGGCGAAATCGTCCATAGTACCCGCCCCGCCCGACGCAATCACCGGAATGGCGAGCCTGGACGAGATAATTTTGGTTAGCTCGATCTCAAATCCAGACTTCGTTCCGTCCGCATTCATCGATGTGAGCAATATCTCGCCTGCACCAAGGTCGGCCCCTCGTTTAGCCCACTCGAAAGCATTAAGATGTGTGGCGATGCGTCCGCCGTTGAGGAAAACTTTCCAATCGGATCCGGATTGCTTTGCATCAATCGAAAGAACCACACACTGCGAGCCGAAGTTCTTTGCGGCTTCAATTAATATACTTGGATCGCGAACGGCCGCCGTATTAATGGAAACCTTGTCCGCACCCGCGTCAAGCAATGCTCCGATGTCGCCAACACCAGAGATCCCGCCGCCTACCGTAAAGGGAATATTGATCTCCCTCGCGATCTTTCGCACCACATCAGAAAAGGTCTTGCGGCCTTCGTTCGTTGCGGAAATATCTAGGAAGACAAGTTCATCGGCTCCCTCCGCCGAATATTTTGCGGCAAGTTCGACCGGGTCACCCGCGTCGCGCAAAGCCACAAAATTCGTACCCTTTACTGTACGGCCGTCCTTCACATCAAGGCACGGAATTATTCGTTTAGCCAGCATATTGTGACAGCTCCTCCAGCTTTATCGCTCCTTCATAAATGGCTTTGCCTATGATGACACCCGCACATCCGATCTGTTCAAGCTCCTCAATATTAAGAAGCGAACTTACGCCACCGCTTGCGATCAGATCTATCTGCGGGACCGATTCAATGATCTGTCGATATAAAGCGGTCGACGGGCCGCCCATCGCACCGTCACAACCGATATCGGTTACGAATGCGGCTGTCACACCTCGATCAGTGTAGTTTTTCAGATAGTCGATGATCGAAAGATCGGTCTCGGTTTGCCAACCATCGATCGCTATATTTCCATCCTTTGCATCGGCTCCAAGTAAGATCTCTTCCTTCCCATATTTATCGATCCAGCCAAGGAAAGTTTCCGGCTCCTTTGCGGCTATGCTGCCACTATTCGCGATCGCCGCACCGGCGGAAAATACCGACTCAAGATCGGCCCGTGTTTTGATGCCGCCGCCAAAGTCGATCGTCAGGTTCGTGCCTTTTGCGATTAGTTCCAGTACTGCTAAATTCTTAGGTTTTCCGATTTTTGCGCCATCCAGGTCGATCACATGAAGCCGCTTCAGCCCAGCCGATTCAAACCGCTTTGCCGTTTCTAACGGTTCGTCCGAATAGATCTTTTCGGACGCGAAGTCGCCGTGAGTGAGCCGTACGCATTTGCCGTCTATCAGATCTATCGCGGGAATTATCTCGATCATAAATTCAGAAAATTTCTTAAAATTGTCTCGCCTGTCGAGCCCGAGTTTTCAGGGTGAAACTGGAGCGCGTGAAAATTACGATGAGCCATTGCGGCGCTAAATACTTCGCCGTAAAAACTGGACGCCGTTGCGGCGTCGCCGGATTCGACAAAGTATCCGTGCACGAAATAAACATGCGAATTCTCGGTGACGCCACTGAACAACGGAGAGTCCAGGTCGACGATCGTGTTCCAACCGATGTGCGGTACCTTTAGACCGTCACCGCTAAAACGCCGAACGCGATACGGGAAAATGCCGAGGCACGTCGTGTCGTTTTCATCCGAAGTTTCGCACATAAGCTGCATACCGAGACAGATGCCGAGTACCGGTTGTGTCAAAGACTTGATCAAGGCATCCAGTCCGCGTTCACGCAAAAAGGTCATCGCCGTCGACGCTTCGCCCACGCCGGGAAAGATCACTCTGTCAGCCGAGCGCAATATTCCTGCCTTATCGGTAATCACTGGTTCGACACCAAGCCTCCGCAGAGCGTTTGTCACCGAAGCCGTATTGCCCGCGTTGTATTTCACTATCGAAACGTTCACAAAACTCCTTTCGTGCTCGGCAATTCCAAGCCTTCGCGCCGCACGGCCATCCTGATCGATTTCGCAAAAGCCTTGAAAATCGCTTCTATTTTGTGATGCTCGATCATTCCTTCGGCTTTTATGTTCAAATTGCAAAGAGCCTTATCCGAAAACGATTTGAAGAAATGAAAGAACATTTCGGTTGACATTTCTCCGATCTTTTCCCGTTTGAATTCGGCATCCCAAACGATCCAGTTCCGCCCCCCAAAATCGATGACGACCTGAGCCAGGCAATCGTCCATAGGCAAGCAATACCCATATCGCTCAATACCGCGTTTGTCGGCCAGAGCAAGCGAAAAGGCTTCGCCGAGCGTGATAGCGACATCTTCCACAGTGTGATGCTCGTCAATGTGGAGGTCGCCATCTGCCGCAATTTTCAGGTCGAGCAGTCCATGCCGAGCGAGCTGTTCGAGCATGTGATCAAAGAACGAAATGCCCGTCGCGATCTCCGCTTTACCGTTGCCGTCAAGATTCAGCTCGACCACAATGTCAGTCTCGTTTGTGGTTCGCGAATGCGAGATCTTTCTGTCTGGAACGCGCAACAGTTCGTAAATCTGGTCCCAGTTCTCAACCGTAAATACTTCTTCATCGGATTCATCCAAATGAAAATTTGCATTGCGAATGTATATCGCCATCGCACCGAGATTTTTGGCAAGCTGTACGTCAGTCGGCCTGTCACCGATCACGTACGAGTTCGCAAGATCGTATTCGCCGGTCAGATATTTCCCGAGCATTCCTATGCCCGGCTTACGGGTCGGTGAGTTTTCATGAGCAAATGTGCGATCTACGCAAACGTCGGCAAACTCTACTCCCTCGTCCGTAAGTGTCCGCAGAACAAAATTCTGCGCCGGGTAAAACGCGGATTCCGGAAAGCTCGCGGTGCCAAGACCGTCCTGGTTGGTCACCATCACGAACACAAACTCCGTCTCGCGAGCAATCCGCGCCAGATTCGTTATCGCACCCGGCAAAAACCGGAGTTTTTCCAGCAGATCAACCTGGAAATCATGCGGCTCGCGGATGATCGTCCCGTCGCGGTCAATGAACAATACTTTTTTCATGATCTATTTTGCGTCATTTTGCTGACAGTCCTCGCGCTTCGAATTTCTTCAGGGCAGACAGGAGCTGCTTATTCTCCTCGATCGTACCAACCGTGATCCGCAAACAGCCCTCGCAAAGCTCGACATTGCTGCGATTCCGAACGACGATCTTCTCCGCGATCAAATGTTCGTATATAGAATTTGCGTTGATCGTCTTGATCAACAAGAAGTTTGCGTCCGATGGAAAGACTATCTGGACGAAGTCGAACGTCGAAATAGCATCGGCGAGCGCCGTTCTTTGGGTCAAGACCGAGACGATCCACTCGTCGATCGTCGATCGAGAAGCAATCGCATCGAGGACCGCATGTTGTGCGATGGCGCTGACGTTATACGGGGGCTTTACGCCGTTCATCAGATTGACAATGGGTTCACTCGCGAATGCCAGGCCTACACGCAACCCGGCCATGCCCCACGCCTTTGAAAACGTTTGTAGCACGACGAGATTTGGAAGTTGTGCGACCTCGGAGATCATCGACGGTTCGCCGGCAAAATGAATGTAAGCTTCATCGACTACGACGATTCCTTCAAACTCCTCGGCGATCTCGACGATGGATCGGCGGCTCATTAGATTGCCCGTTGGATTATTCGGCGAGCACAAGAAGATCAATTTCGTGCGATCCGAGACCGCGTCGAGGATTGCGGGAACGTCGAGCTGAAAGTCCTGAGTTAACGGGACCTCTTTAATGCAAACGTCGTTAATCTCAGCCGAAACGCGATACATTCCGTATGTGGGCGGGCATAAGATCAGGTCGTCGTGGCCGGGCTCGCAGAAGATACGAAACAGGAGGTCGATCGCTTCGTCGCTGCCGTTACCGACGAAGATCTGCGATGACGAGATGCCGTTTATTTCGGCAATACTCTGTTTCAACTCCAGTTGCAGCGGGTCGGGATAGCGGTTGTAGTCGCTGCCCGCGGGCGAGCCAAACGCATTCTCGTTTGCGTCGAGAAACACCTCCGCCGCTTCGGCAAATTCCGACCGTGCCGACGAATATGGTTTTAGGCGGCGGATGTTTTCACGAACAAGTTTTTGTGGGTCAAAGGTCATTCTATCCTCCGATAAATTCGCGTCTGATCGAGACCGCGTTCTTGTGTGCGTCAAATCCTTCGGCCGCCGCCATTGTTTCGATCACCGGTCCGAGGTTTCGAATGCCTTGTTCGGTCAACCGCTGAAATGTGACAGTTTTCATAAAGCTCGCCACCGACACGCCGCTAAACGCCCTAGCTGCGCCATTTGTAGGCAGCGTGTGATTGGTTCCCGACGCATAATCGCCCGCGCTCTCGCACGAAAAATTTCCTATAAAGACCGAACCTGCATTAGTCACCGTCTCAGCGATCTTCTCGGCCTGAGCTGTCGCGATTATCAAATGCTCCGGTGCGTATTGGTTTAGCAGATCGACGCCTGTGCTTAGAGAATCGACGAGGATCGCTTTCGAATTTTCCAAAGACAAGCGGGCTATGTCTTTTCGCGACAGAAAGTCGATCTGGCGTTCGACATCTGCAAGAATCTCTTTGATCACGTTCGCTGAGTTGGAAACGAGAACGACCTGACTGTCGGGTCCGTGCTCGGCCTGGGACAACAGATCGGCGGCGGAGAACGACGACACGCACGTATCGTCCGCCAGGACGGCGACCTCGGACGGACCGGCGGGCATGTCAATCGCGACACCGGTACGCATTATCTGCAGCTTGGCTTCGGTAACATACTGATTGCCGGGGCCGAATATCTTAAAGACGCGCGGCACGCTTTCCGTTCCATACGCCATTGCCGCTATTCCTTGTGCGCCGCCGATTTTATGAACACGCGTCACGCCGCAGAGCCTGGCTGAGTAAAGCGTTGCGGCGTCGATCCGGCCATCGGGACCGGGAGGCGAGCAAAGAACGATCTCGCTGCAGCCCGCGATCTTCGCAGGTATCGCTAGCATTAGCACGGTCGAAAACAACGGTGCGGAACCGGCCGGAACATATAGCCCGACGCGTTCGATTGAAAGCGTCTTCTTCCAGCAAAAGACGCCGGGTGTCGTCTCGATTATGCGTGGGTGTTCGACCTCGACGGAGTGGAACTTCTCGATATTCGCTTTCGCAACGGCGATCGCGTCTTTTAGACCTTGCCGGACGCGGGCTTCTGCTTCGATGAATTCATCTTCGGAAACGAGATGCTGATCAAGCTCGACTTGATCGAATTCCAGGGCGTATTCGCGCAAAGCCGAGTCGCCGTTTTGACGCACGTTTTCGAGAATGGTGGCGACAGTTTCACTCAATACTCGGGTGTCGATCGACGGCCTTTTGAGGAGGTCGGGCCAAGTTTCTCGTGGCGGATATCTGTAAAGTTTCATAGCTTTTACCTGATCATTTGATCAATCGACAGAACGAGGATGCCCTGGGCACCGGAGCGTTTTAAATTGTCCACTACTTCCCAAAAATCGCGTTCCGCGATCACGGAATGTATCGATACCCAGCCCGATTCGGCGAGACGAACGACGGTCGGACTCTTGATTCCGGGAAGAATCTCTGAGATCGCTTCGACCTTTTCGAGCGGAGCATTGAGCAGAATGTATTTGTTTTGCGAGGCGGCTCTTACACTGCGGATTCGGAACAGTAGTTTGTCCAGAATGGCCGTCGAATCAGTGTCTAAATCTCTTCGAGCGATCAGCACCGCTTCAGAATTCATCACGGTCTCGACCTCCCGAAGCCCGTTAGAGAAAAGCGTGCTGCCGGAACTTACGAGGTCACAGACGGCATCCGCAAGCCCGATAGATGGCGCTATCTCGACCGATCCGCTGATCTCGTGAATGTCTGCCGCGACGGAACGAGATCCAAAAAAATCGGCGAGTACCTTCGGATAGCTTGTCGCTATGCGCTTGCCTACGAGGTCCGATATGCCGTTGTAATCAGTCCCCTTGGGAACGGCGATCGACAGACGGCAGCGGCCAAAGCCGAGGCGTTCGACCGTGTCGACTTGTTTCGGATTCTCGGCCAGTACGTTCTCCCCGACGATGCCAACGTCGGCAACACCATCGGCCACGTAATCGGGTATATCGTCGTCGCGTAGGAAGAAAATCTCGAGCGGAAAATCGGTAGCCTCGGCCCTCAGCTTGCCCAGCCCGTTCGAAAAACCGATGCCGCATTTTCGCAGCAGATCGGTCGAGCCGTCGGCCAGTTTTCCTTGTTTTTGCAGTGCGATCT
>JBAUGL010000026.1:0-19526 GCA_049679665.1 Pyrinomonadaceae bacterium
TTCTCCAGGACCAGAAAACCGATGATTATGAGGTCTATTCGATGGCCATGGACGGTAGCGATCCACGGAACGTCTCTAACAACAAGGATGTCGCCTGGAGCTATTATGCGTACAAAGACCGACTCTATTTCGTAAGTGACCGCGATGCCTGTCGGAGATGCTATTTTCTTTACCGGACGGACGCACTCGGCAATGGCATCGCGAAAATATCCGATCTTCAACTCGAAGATTCGTGGATGGGTTCGAGAAAGAAGGGCCGCGAGATGATCGTCTCGGGCCGTATCGGGAAAGACACACGCTATCAACTTTTTATCATCAACAACTTTACTGGCAAGTACCGTCAGATCACCTCTGAGCCCGGCGCTGCATTCCGCGATCCGTCATTCTCTGAATCGGGAAAACAGATCATTTATGTTTATAAAAGGAACCGCCTAGATCGAAATGAAACAGAAGAGCTTTACATAATGGACGCGGACGGCTCGAATCGACGGCGTTTAACAACGTACCCCAAAGATGATAAAACGGCCGAATTGGGCAGTTACAAAGCTGGTCCGCCGCAATGGAGCTATAAGCGAGGGTTTATAACCTATCAGTCGAATCAAAAAGGGAAAAGTAGTATTTACGGAGTCACGCCCGACGGAAAGCGGCAATGGAAAGTCACAGAAAACGAACACGAAGAAGGCTGGCACGACTGGAGCCCGGACGGAAAGTGGATCGCGTTTGACGCCCGTGACGCCGTCACCGGGCGGTATGATATTTACCTGATGAATTACGCAACCAAAGAGGTGAAGAACCTAACAGCGAGCAGTAAATTCAAGATCAATCAGGCTCCGGTCTTTGTCGAGGCCCGATAGGGCCTTCGCGCCGATCGCAAGGTATTCTTATCAACCACCTAGCCGTACATTTCTTGCGCTTTTTGATTCATTTCTTCGGGCGAAACGTCAGTTACGTGCGTGGCAAATGACCATTGATGGCCGAAAGGATCTTTGAACTGGCCCGACCTGTCACCATAAAACTGATCTTCGACCGGCCGCAGCACCTCGAGCCCCTCTGCAATAGCCTTTTCGGTGAACGAGTCTACGTCAGGGACATAAACCATCAGCGTAATCGGAGTTCCTCCAACGGTTTGTGGGCTTAACGCACCCAATTCCGGGTGTTCATCCGCCAGCATAATGATCGCATTTTCTCCGATCTTCATTTCGGCATGCCCGACCTTGCCAGGTTCACCTATTCGAAACAATTCAACTGCGCCAAACGCGCGGCTATAAAAATCGATCGCCGATTCCGCGTTCTTGCAAATCAAATATGGTGTTATCCCTTCGTAGCCTTCGGGAATGGCCCTAACATTGTCTGCCATAAAATACCTCCATAAATTTCGATGTTGAAAATCTATCGCAACTCGTTTGTGCAAGTCAATAAATCTCGTGGGCTCAAAAGAATTATGTTTGATTGTTGAACCTCGAAAGAATAAACTTTTATAGAACTCGCGAGGCGTATGACTAACGCGGGACACGGGCGAACTCGCAACAACCGGCACTTCTCCCCCGAGTGCTCACCTAGCTGGATCACCGATGCCGACAGTTGAAGATCTCATATTGCTATTAGCTATCGTTACGGCCCTCGGCAGCGGCCTCATCGCCGGTGCTTTTTTTGTTTTCTCAAACTTTGTAATGAAGGCTCTTGCCCGCATTCCTTCGGCCGAAGGTATGGCGGCGATGCGATCGATCAATCTCGTGGTGATAAACCCTATATTTCTTGGCGCTTTTATGGGAACGGCAGCGCTGTGTTTCGTTATAGCGGGCTTGGCCCTGTTTCACTGGCAAGACGCCGGCTCGGCGTATTTACTCACCGGCGCTGTACTATATCTTGTTGGAACATTCCTAGTGACGGTCTTTTTCAACGTTCCATTGAACGATGCCTTGGCGGCGGCCGATCCGGCAACCGCCGAGGGAACGGCCTATGGGTAAGGTACCAGACCGTATGGACCGCTTGGAATCACGTCCGCACCATTGCCGCACTCGCTGCGACATTTTCACTTATAATCGCGATCGCTTATCGCGGCGCTTGATTGTAATATACTTTCAAAATGGATGTTATTGATCTCCGAAGCGACACCGTCACGCAGCCGACACGGCAAATGCGTCGCGCAATGGCTGATGCGGATGTCGGCGATGACGTTTATGGCGAGGACCCCACTGTCAACCGTCTTCAGGATCGCGCAGCGGAGATCTTCGGCAAGGAAGCTTCCCTGTTTGTACCGACCGGTTCGATGGGCAATCAGATCGCCGTTAAAATACACACGAGTCCCGGACAGGAAGTAGTAATCGAAGAGCGTGGGCATATCTTCAATTACGAAATGGGAACGCCGTCAGTCGTTTCAAGTGTGATGATTCGACCGGTGAAAAGCGAGGACGGATCGGGTCATCTAACCTGGGAGGAGATCGCCCGAGCGCTACATATCGACCAACCATATTACGCCTGTCCGACGGGCCTTATCTGCTTGGAGAACTCACACAATTTCGCTGGCGGCAGCGTAATGTCGGCGGAACATTGTACCGACATTTGCGAAAGGGCGCATGCGCTCGGCGTACCCGTTCATATGGACGGCGCGAGGATATTCAACGCATCTACGGCGCTGGGTGCTTCCGTCGCCGAACTTACCGCACATTGCGATTCAGTACAGTTTTGCCTTTCAAAAGCTTTGGGAGCGCCGGTTGGATCTATTTTATTGGGTGAGAAGGGATTCATCGATGAGGCACGAGTATGGCGAAAGCGATTCGGCGGCGGGATGAGACAAGTTGGTATTCTAGCCGCGGCGGGTTTGATCGCTATCGAGGAATCACCGAAACGTCTACACGCGGACCACGAAAACGCTCGGCGGCTGGCCGAAGGTTTAGCTGATATTCCCGGTGTTTCGATTGTTGTCGAAAACGTCGTCACCAATATTGTGATCTTTGACGTTTCCTGCACTGGATCGCCTTCCGGTGACATTTGTGCTGCCCTTAAGAAAAAGGGCATTCTCGCAATTGGTTTTGGCCCGGCTATACGCATGGTAACGCATTGCGATGTGTCGTCCGACGATATCGATAGAACGATCGCGGAATTGCGTCAAATCGTGGCTTAGGATCGTTTTCATTAGGTGAAAAGAATTTTATGAATATCGAGCAGCTTCGCGAATTTTGCCTTTCTCTGCCTAACACGACGGAAGATGTAAAATGGGGTAACGATCTTTGTTTTTGCATCGGCAAGAAAATGTTTGCGGTAACCGGTGTCGATTCGATCAGTAGCGGAATTTCATTCAAATGCACTCCGGAAAAGTTTGCCGAGCTAACCGAGGTTGAAGGTATCCGACCGGCCGCCTACGTCGCTCGATATCACTGGGTATCGGTCGAAGACCTTGGCGCCCTCTCGAGCACCGAACTCAAAGAATTGATCCGAAATTCATATCAATTGGTTCGCGACAAACTGCCCGCGAAGCTGCGATAAGCGGCACCTCTCTCTAATACGCCCCGGAATCCGCCGAAAAACCGAGTAGCGGTGGGAGTAGTCCTAGTTGCGCATGGCCGGCCCGGTCAAAAACTGTAATACGAGGCTGACTTTCCGACAAAAATCGGTAAAAATAGTCTTCGATGATCATCGCAATCGACGGCCCTTCAGGCGCCGGCAAATCTACGCTTGGTAAGATGCTTGCTAAAGAATTAGGCCTGCTGTATCTCGATACCGGCGCGATGTACCGTGCCGTAGCGCTCGCCGTCATACACAGCGGAGCCGAACTCGACGATCCGGAAAACGCAACGCGAATTGGCGAGTCGGCAAAGATCGAGCTCGTTGGCGACCCGGATCAAATGCAGGTATTTTTGGAAGGAATCGACGTTACTTCAACCATTCGAACCCTTGAAGTAGCACAAGCCGCTTCGATCATTTCGACCATTTCGAACGTACGTAAGATAATGGTCCGCCGACAGCGCGACCTTGGTCAAAACGACCCGAATGGATGTGTCCTTGAGGGTCGCGATATTGGAAGCGTCGTCTTCCCAAACGCTGATTTTAAGTTCTTTTTAACGGCTAATCCCGAAGCTCGTGCACGGCGACGGTTTGCTGAGGATTCAGCGAAAGGTCGAGTTAGTTCATACGATCAGACATTGCGGGAGATAAATGAACGCGATGAAAGGGACGTATCACGTGAGGATTCACCACTAACTATCGCCGCAGACGCCGTAGTCATCGACACCAGCGAACTTGATCTTTCGGAGGTTTTCGAACATATGATCGGGATCATTAGGTCGACGGCGCCTGAGACGGTCTGACCTTGGCAAGCAGCATATTGCGTACGCCTAATTAGTTTGACTATCGATTCAACAATCGCTAAGATTTGTGATTGCTCGTTTGTATGCTCCCGTAGCTCAGTTGGATAGAGCGACGGCCTTCTAAGCCGTAGGTCGCACGTTCGAGCCGTGCCGGGGGTACTTCGATTTTGGAATTTCGATTTGGGTTTGGATTTGGATGACATTCTCCGATCCAAATCCCGAATTAAAATCTAAATAACGCGTATGGCGGCTATAGTTCAGTTGGTTAGAACGCCTGATTGTGGTTCAGGAGGTCGAGGGTTCGAGCCCCTCTAGCCGCCCCATTTGAAGACTATTCACAGACGGTCCCGAGATCTCCAAACAATCCCGCAAATGCGTGCCCTCTGCGTTTTCACCGCCGTTCTTTTGTTGTCATTGGCCTCGCTGGCCGAATCCTCCCGATCCCGCGAAAACGGCTTCGTCAAGGACGAATTGCTCGTCAAGGTCCGTTCTGAATACGAAAATACTGCGGAGCGCGTAGTCACCTCAAAGAACGCGGTGGTTGTTGAGGATCTAGGCGATACCGGCTGGAAAAGGATCAAACTTCCGTCAGGACGCAGCGTAACAGATGCCCTGATCGCCTTTCGCGAAGCAAAAGAAATAGAATCAACTCAGCCAAACTATTACTACAACCTTAATGTCACGCCTAATGACCCACAATTCGGCAGTCTTTACGGAATGTCTAAGATATCGACACCTTCCGCCTGGAAGTTATCGACAGGCAGTCACAATACCGTCGTGGCCGTGATAGATACCGGCATTCGGTATACCCATGAAGACCTGGCCGCGAATATGTGGACAAATCCAGGTGAGGTGGGCGGAAATGGCTTGGACGATGACGGAAACGGATTTGTTGATGACATTTACGGTTACGATTTTTATTCGAATGATTCGGAACCGTTGGATGAGACAACGGGCGTTGGCGGTCACGGAACCCATACTTCCGGAACCATCGGAGCGGTTGGAAATAACATTATTGGCGTCGTCGGCGTCAACTGGCGGGTCCGGCTGATGGCGATCAAGATATATGGCCCGACCGGGACCGACACGACGTCCGCGATGCTGATAAGTGCGTACAACTATGTGCGGCTGATGAAAGAGCGCGGTGTAAACATTCGCGTGACAAACAACTCGTATTCGGGCTGTAACGAGGCGTGCGGTAGCGATCGGGCGACTAAGGAAGCTCTTGACGCAATGGGGAATGCGGGAATCCTAAATGTGTTTTCTGCAGGAAACGACGGTCGCAACATAGATCTAAACCCGGCGTTTCCGGCCTCATACACAAGCACATCAGTTCTTTCGGTTGCAAATTCCAACGCTTCGGACGTCCGCAACGGCTCTTCAAACTTCGGCCCTATCAGCGTTGATCTTGCAGCTCCCGGGACAGGCATCCTCAGTACCTACCGCACCGACACCGGATATCAGTCATTGTCCGGCACATCGATGGCGTCGCCACACGTCGCAGGCGCCGCGGCGCTTTTATCATCGTATGATCCGGGTCTTTCCGTAGCATCTTTAAAGGCCACTCTCATGAATTCGGTCGACCGATTAACTGATTGGACTGGTGTCGTCAGATCCGGCGGACGGTTGAATGCGGCACGGGCACTGCACGAACCCACGGAATGCATTTTTGAATTGGGAAGAACTTTGATCGATATGCCGCGAAAAGGCGGTCATTTTTCGATAACCTTGTCAATTCCGGCGAACTGCGATTTTGAGGTCGTAAGTGAGGTTAACTGGATCCACGCGTCCGAGAAAATAGGAAGTGGTCCCGGTCCCGTTACCTTTTGGGTCGGTGTAAGCCCAACTCTTTCAAGAACTGGCAGTTTGCGCATCGCCGGTCAAACGGTAACCGTAATGCAGGGACAAGAGCAATGATTTAGATAGACTTTGCGTCGTCTGTGTGCGTCCAATGACGAGGACTGATCATTATACAAAATCGATATCTTGCATCCAGACAGTTGAAGGTAGTATATTGGTTAATTCCGGCGCACATTTCCTGATAAATTTGGATCGCCGGGGCATTTTCACTAGGAAACACTACAATGAGAAGCTTTACATCCGTTAGCCGTAAATTGGCCGTAACCGTCGCAATCGGTATTTTGTCGGCCGCGAGTATCATTGCACAACCGTCTCTGCGAAAGGCAACCGACACAGATGGCGACAGCAAGGCTGATTTTTCCATCTTTCGCCCGAGCAACAGTACATGGTACATCTTGAAAAGCGGCGGCGGAGTAACGTACCAACAGTTTGGGATCTCCAACGAGGACTTTATGGTGCCCGGCGACTACGACGGCGACGGTAAGGGTGATGTTGCGGTTTGGCGCGATACTACGGGTGTTTGGTACTGGTTGAACAGTTCGGATAGTACGTTTTCTGCAGTCCAGTTCGGGATTACTGGTGATTCACCGGTTGGTCGCGACTATGATGGCGACGGAAAGACGGACTTTGCGATCGTTCGACGTACTGGCGGTGCGATGATTTGGTACGTCTTCCGAAGTTTGGATAGCAGTTTCTACGCGGCTCCGTTTGGACTTGCAACAGATTACGCGGCTCCGGGTGATTACGATGGCGACGGAAAGTTTGATATTGCGGTTCAGCGACCAGGTGCTACACCGGCATCGCAAAGCACGTTTTATATACTGAACAGCCTTAGTGGATCGGTAAGTGCCTTCGGATTTGGCCTCTCAAATGACCTGATCGCCCCGGGCGACTATGACGGTGACGGCAAAACGGATATCGCCGTGGTTCGTGAAGGGACAACTCCCGAATCAGCGCTTCATTGGTTTGTATTAAGAAGTACAGACGGCGGGTTGACCTCAAGGGAATTTGGTGTCACGGGAACTGATCTGAACGCACAAGGCGACTACGACGGCGACGGTAAGACCGACATAGCCATCTGGCGAAATAACGGCACGTTTTGGGTGCTTCGAAGTACCGATGGTCTCCAGGCAGCCACAGGATGGGGTTCGGCTAACGATTTCCCGATCGCAGGCTACGATACACACTAATAATTGCCGCAATTAGCGGAATTAAATTTGGGCCGATGGAGTTAATCCTTCGGCCCATTTTCTCATTCACCATAATGTATAATGGTTGCGAGTTATGACGAACATTACAGACCTCATCGAGAATACGTTTCCGAAAAAGAAGGTAGTGATCGTCGGAGACCTGGTTGCAGATCAATTTCTCAAAGGTACGATAGCCCGGGTATCCCGGGAAGCACCCGTATTTATCCTTCGCCATGACGACACCGCGACCGTTCCGGGCGGCGGAGCAAACTCCGCGGTGAACGTGGCATCTCTCGGTGGAACGCCAATTCTGATCGGGTTGACCGGGACCGACCCAAGCGGAACTCGCCTCTTGGAAGAACTTCGGTCAGCCGGAGTCGATTGCGGTTCGATCGTAACCGATTCACGCCTTACGACAACGACCAAGGTGCGCGTACTAGCGGGCCAGCACTACGCAAGGCGTCAGCAGGTTATACGAATTGATTATGAGAACTCTGCCGAGATCTCAAGCGAAATTCGTCAGAATTTGACCGCGAATCTGCTTGAATCTGGTGAAACGGCCGACGCGATAATCATTTCAGATTACAACTATGGCGTAGCGGATCCGGAATTGGCCGAAACCGCTCGACAGATCGCGAGCGCCCGCGGTGTACCGCTTGTCATCGATTCGCGATTTAGACTCTCTGATTTTCATGGAGCCACTTCGGCAACTCCGAACCAGGACGAGGTCGAACATATTCTCGGAAAGAACTTTACACAGGACGACTGCGAAGGACTTCGTGAACGGCTGCAGCTCGAAGCCTTGTTGGTTACTTGTGGTAATAAAGGGATGCTTCTCGTTGAAAAAGGCAAGGCCCCAAAACAAATTTCGGCCGTCGGCCCTAGTGAGCCCGTCGACGTGACAGGCGCCGGCGACACGGTGATCGCGGTTTATGCCCTCGGTCTCGCATCGGGTTTAGATTTTTCGACCGCGGCTGAGTTGGCCAATCACGCGGGCGGGCTTGTGGTCATGAAGAAAGGCACTGCGTTCGTCAGCACGGGAGAATTACTTCGGTCGATCTCCGAGGGTGGAGAATTTGCCGATGCGGGGCACAGATAAATGAGTTTCAACCGACCATCGTCTCGAATTTTAGATAGAAACCAGCTTATTACCGTCATCGCAGGCAAACGAAACGATGGAGCGAAAGTTGTCCTTGCGAATGGGTGCTTCGACCTGATTCACGCCGGTCACATCCGCTATCTGGCCGGAGCGCGAGCACTCGGAGACCTTCTTGTGGTTGGTATTAATTCCGATCGGCAGGTGAAACGACTTAAGGGCGACGGTCGCCCTTTCATCGACGAACAGGAGCGCGCGGAAATCATCGCGGCTCTACGCTGCGTTGATATTGTTACGGTCTTCGACGAACCTACAGTCGAGGAACTTATAATCGCTATCCGGCCCGACGTCCACGCGAAGGGTACCGACTATACGACTGAAACCGTGCCCGAACGTGACGTTGTCCGTTCTTTCGGCGGCCAGGTCGCTATCGTAGGTGACCCAAAAGACCATTCCTCGACGCAGCTGATCCGAAGGGTCTGCGGCTCGCCGGATTGACCCGTTTCTGCGATATGAATGAGTCTCCAACCAAAAAGGATCTCATCATTGACACTTGGGAGAAACTCGACTGCGAGAATGTCGGCGCTGCCGAGATCATTGCGATCGAAGATGCCGTTCGCGAAGCATTTGGCCCGCAAGCAGTCGATTTACCAATGATCATCGCCCGCCAGTTGGCCGACGAAGGGGCGGAACTTCGGCATGCCGAGATAATGAAGTTGTGGGTCGATCGCAACGCAGAAACCGAATACGATGCGATCTTCCGAAGCATCCTGAAGTTCGAAGACCTGTCTGCTGCAGCCTCGACGATTCGAAATCTCGAGAACGTACGACAAAAATTTGTCAGTATCGGCGACAAAGAAGGGTTGCGTTATCTCCGAGAAACCGCGCTTCGCGGGAAGAAGGACGTTGAGCGGTTCGTTGAATCCAAAAAGTCGACAGAAGTGTCACGCCGAGTGGCGACCGAGATCGCAATGTGGCTGACGATCTGGCTGCAAACACCAGACGTATTCGGAAGTTGGCTGGAAGTTCGCCGCCATTCCGGAGAGTTTATCAGTTCATTCGGTTTACCGCCGGATGCGTCGGAGTAAATGGAAATGAACAGGTTTTTTGCGGCATTTGAGCACATCAATGGAGGACTAGTTACCCTTGGCCCCGAAGAATCGCGACACTTACGATCGGTACTTCGGCTCGGCATCGGTGCCACAGTCAACGTGTTTGACGGAATTGGCCGTGAGTATTTGTGTCGTGTCCAGGGCCTCGAGAAGAGATCCACGATATTGGAGGTTATTGACGAGATCGCGGTAGTATCGCCCGAATCCGCCTTCGATTTGACGCTTGGAGCTACGATCTTGAAGGGAGAAAAACTAGACCTGGTTATTCAGAAGGCCGTCGAATTAGGTGTTTATTCAGTTATCCCAATACAAACAGTTCGATGCGACGTTCAAGTTCGGGATGCGGAAAAACGGGTCGCACGCTGGCAAAAGATCGCCCTCGAGGCAACGAAGCAGTCAGGCAGGGCGCAAATCATGCAAGTCCACCCGATTACCGAATTCAAAACGGTTATAGTTGAACGGCCCTTCGTGACACTATTCTCTGAACGCGGCGGAAAGCCGTTTCCCACGGTGTCGGCCGATACGCGGATGACTGCGGTTTTCGGTCCCGAAGGCGGCTGGGATGATTCGGAACTCGAGTTTGCGGCCGCACAAAAGGTTCCGATCGTTACGCTTGGCGGTCGTATACTGCGGGCAGAAACCGCCGCTATTTCTATTGTGGCTTTACTTCAAAATCGTTTCGGTGATCTGGCGTAGCCATGGGAGCTCATAGCTCATCATTGCCCTTCGATGGCCGGTAGTATGCGTCTCCTCGCGAAGTCATTTCCGCCTTTTCACCGAGCGTGCGGATCAACGTATCAAGCGTCGCCTTGTTTGATATCTTAAAACTCACTATCCCTTTGACGTCAACGTCCGGGTCGTCGAATTGGAGAACCAAATAACGATGCTTCTCTTTGATCAAGCCGCCGAGGACCGAACCAGGCAATGGTATATGCCGAACGACGTTACCTGTATTCGATGTTACTGAGCGTGATTGCGGTGAAACAACTAGCAACGCATTATAAGGAATAGAGAAGAACTCCTTTTGTTTACTTCCGTAAAACACGATGCGAGCGTTTGCGTCATCTAATTTGAGCGTCCCCGATTCCTTATCGCTGTATCCGAACATACCGCCTTCGTATTTCGCATGAATGGTCCCAATATCGCTCTTTTGTTTATCAGGCACCGACGATTCGGCTGGCCTCGGCTGGGCCGAACCAACGTAAGCCAAAACCACGATCATCCCGAAACATCCAATTATTCGTTTCATAATAATAATTCCGTCATTCAAATAGACGCCTCTAATTTCGCTGGGGTTGTCAGCCGTTCGATTTAGATCGGTTTGCTGCTCTCCTAGCCAGTCTCACAATCTCATGCCGGCGAACGCGCGCTGCCATTTAAGACCCTGACCCAGGACCTCAAGCCGAAGCATATCCGCCGCCGAAGAAAACGGCGACAACTGATGGATCACCGCTTCGAGAAGCGGCACGGCGAATGGGCCCGCATGCGTCACGATCTCGGGATAATAGTGTATGTGCAAACTACCCTCCGCATCTAAATGGAAGGCATTTACTCCTTCCGGTTCAAGTTTCTTAACTTCTTGCCCGGGCGGCACGACTCCGCGGGGGACGCCGTGCACCGATCCATCTTCGGAGAGCGTCCCGATCAAAAGGATTCCGAGCAACACTCCCTGTTCGTTAAGATAATCAGGACTGAAACTGCCTAGGTCGGGTTTTGGGCTCAAACGCGGCCCGTAATTTCCGTATTCCGGATTGACGAGTCTCGAATCGTAGATGACCCCGATCACCTCGACTGGAGGCTGTGGCAGGCGCACGAATTGTGCGAATCCATAATCGGTCGCAAGCGGCGGTGAATTTGAATCAAGGTCGTCGACGACACGACCGACATAATCGACATGAGAATTCGAGCTTACTATTTTTGCAATAAGCATATTCGGTATTACTTATTCACCGCCTTCGGGCCTTGCTTGCGTTCTTTTGGGAAATACTAAATCCAAGTTTTTCACAAATGGCAAAATCTTGTAAAGCCTTTAGAAACATTTCCTTGTCGCGCGCTGTGATCAATGCAGTTTGATCCGCCGCCTCCAACGCGTACGGATATCCTAATCCGATAACACATTCAGCCCGTACGACATCAACCACTTCCTCGAGCATTCCGTCCTCATATATCCACGCCGGAACATCAAGTCTTGCCGGCTGAGCGTCAGCGGTGGTTTGAAGATACGTAAAACCCACGATCGGACGACCCGATCCTCGATCGATAAACGCTTCGAGCCCTCGTCGCCTGGAATAGCAAAAACTTGTCCGATCCCCCCATTTCCTCAGCACCCGGTCTTTCCCGCCTTGCGATTGGCCATTGAGGATCGCTGTGTCGTACATTGACGGCGATCTAACGCCATCCCTCGGCTTGAAAAAATGAAGCATGCTGACGATATCGCGGGCGAAGCTCCGGTCGACATACCCGACGATCGGTACGCGGCAATCGCTGGAATGGCGAACCAGGTTTACAAGAGCGGTCACAAAACTCTCCTGGATCGAGGTCTGTGGCAACGAAAAAGACACGAGCAGCGTGCCGTCAAAGAATGCGAGCGGCATGCGTTCCCCACGTTCAAACCAGCCCTTTTTTCGCGAAATAAATTCCGCGGCTTTTTCAATTTCGGAATGAAACCGTTTTTCGCCTACACGCGACTCCGGGTTCATTGGGACGTCGCTTTCGTCCAACAGGTCCGACGGTGACAATATCTCAAATCTGGCTTCCTTGGTGTGTTTCTTCACTTTAGAATGCGGATTCTCGAACCATCCGACCTGTACTGCACCTACCGGTAGCGTGGTCTCTTTTTCGATATATGTCTGGCTTCCATCGGCTGCGAATGTCACCCGGTCACTCAATACCTCGGCCGCCCACCCGCGTGCTTGTTCGTGATTCGCCCAACACGAATCAAAATCGATCCGTAACGAACGGCCCTCATCGATCTCCGGGGACGGAAATGCCGCCGCTCCTGACCCGGCCAACCTTTCTGACGCTGCCGTCGACGGCGTACGCTCGAATAACTCTCGCACTTCGCTGTAGTACAGGAGTTCGGATCCATAACGTGAAAAATAGCCCGCAAAGTCGTTACGCTTGGCAGCTAATTCACGAGTTATCAATTCTTTGAAGATCATCGGGCGATTATCGAACCGTCACTCTAATAAGCTTGACCCTGGTTAGCTGACCCTGCTGGTCCGCCGCTTCATAAAATCGAACAAAACGAATTGCGTGAGGTTATTGGGGTTTGCAAAATACGCTTTACCTTTCGTCATCGCCGTCATTTGTTTTACGAATTCGACAAGGAACGGATCACTAGCAAGCATAAAAGTATTTATCATGACCCCCGATCTGCTACAGGCCTGAACTTCCCGGAAGGTCTCGGCCATGATGATAGGGTCATTGCCCATGGAGTTCTTGTATAAGAGTCGGGTTTCGTTTTTGAAGCTTTTTCGCGTGCTGTGTCCAAATGTTGCGGCCTTTTTCGGGTCTATCAGAGCGGCGGTTGGTTTTCCGTCAGTGATCATTACGATCTGCCTCATTTCTTTGCGCTGGGCAGTAAGTATCCGCCGAGACAGTTTGAGCCCTTCGGCCGTGTTTGTATGGTACGGTCCAACCTGTGTCGATGCGAGTTTCGCGATCGGAATCTCTTCGGCCGTATCGTGAAACAACACGACCTTCATTGAGTCACCTGCATACTGGGTTCGTATCAAATGGGACAATGCAATCGCCACCTTTTTTGCGGGTGTGAAGCGGTCCTCACCGTAAAGGATCATTGAATGCGAACAGTCGAGCATCACCACGGTCGCGCACGACGAACAAAAGTCCTGTTGATGCACCTGCAGATCACCATATTCGAGGTCGATTGGGACCTGAAGGCCATTTCGAGCTATCGCCGACATCAGCGTCGCGCTGACATCAAGATTGATGGTATCGCCGTACTCGTACGACTTCGATCCCAACGCAGCCTCGACTCCAGTATCCAACCGTGCTGTCTCATGACGGCCTAAGGATGCCGCTCCGACACTTCCTAGAAGTTTTTGAAGCGTCTTGAAACCCAGAAAATCAAGGCCCTTCTCGGTCACTTCGAATCTAATATTTCGGCGTAGCTGATCGACCGTCCCGCGGCTGTCGCTTGTCCTCAGGCCTTCTCTATTCGGCGGCCGCTCTAACAACTTCAAATATCCTTCATCAAGAAGCCTTTCGATAAGCTGGTTGATCAGCTCTTCAAGAATAGACCCGTGGAATTTACCACCATTATCGGCGAGCATTTGCTCCGCGTCCGATTCACTCAACACATCGTGCCTGAGCAACGAGTCCAAGATCGCCTTTCGGAGAGCGTCGATGGAATCATCAGTATCAGCACGTTCCCTCGTCCACCAATAGTCGTCGTTATATCCGGAATCCAGAATTGCGTCTGCGAGGCCGTCCATAAGAGCGCCGAGATCGACGCCAAATACGTCAAAACCCATGAATTTCGAATAACGAATGAACCTCATTACCGCTGATCCTTCAACATTTTGCTTGCGCGTCCGTGCTTAAAGAAGTTATAGTGTTCTCGGGAACTCAAACACGTTTTTCTCTCTCCAAAAACTTAGCACACTCTCTCTCCGGACTGAAATTTTACAAGGGAAGGTATTAAACAGCATGAAGAAGTTTTTGGTCTCAACAATGATGTTTTTCGTCTTTGCCGTGGGACTCCCGCTGGCCGTGGAAGCTCAAAGCTGTCGGTCTAAAAGTCGCTATAAACGGTCGTACGCTGCGAGAAACTACAATTCTAGAAATAGGGCCCCGCGGTATTCTAGTTACAACCGAAGGTCTCCACGATATGCTTATTCCAACGGCGGTTATTCGACTAGGCGACCGAGTTTCTACCGTCGGCACCGTAATCTGATCAATATCGGGATCGGTACCGGCGCAGGCGCTTTGATCGGCGCACTCGTCGGCGGTAAGCGCGGCGCGGCATGGGGTGCCCTCGCGGGTGCTGGGGGCTCGGCGATCTATACTTACAAGATACGTCCGAAACAGCGTAGATATTACTGATCCGGACGGAATGGAAGGCACTGAGCAAACCGCGTCTCGTAATGAGTGCGCGGTTTCTTTTTGTCACCCCCAATTGCGAGAATTCCTAAACCATTTGGTGTCTGATTACCTGGAGCCAACTGGCATCTTGAAGCGTAACCCTCTTAAACACAATCAGAAGCAGCTGTGGCACAGGCATTGCCACAAATAGCGATTGAAGGGCGGAAATCCTTCAAATGACGAGAGAAGGGGGAATAAATCAGGATGAAAAAATATATTACAGTATTTCTAATGACGGCAGTAATGGCAATAATGATCCCGGTCTTTGCAACATCGGCAGAGGCACAAACGAGGCGCTATTACAGAAACGGTCGGACGTATACCACGATGTACAGAAAGCCAAGCTTATATCGTCGTCATCGTAACCTCATCAATATGGGTATCGGCACAGGCGCAGGTGCACTTATCGGAGCGTTGGTTGGCGGTAAGAAGGGTGCGATGTGGGGCGCATTGGCGGGCGCCGGCGGTTCAGCTCTTTACACATACAAGATCAAGCCAAAACGTCGTTACTAATGTTCATCGAAATTGACGAACCGGGGAGGTTGAGGGCTGCGGAAAAAGGCGCGGCCCTTTTTCAATTATAGCCTTCGATGTCGGTGAAATCCTCATAGATCATTCCGCGTCGATCGCGTTTCGCTTTCGTTACAGCTTCGAAACTACCGTCCTCGTTACGTGAGATCTTATTTTGCGCGTACAGCCCCTCTAATACAAACTCGCAGGACGAAACGACAGTTGCCGCGCTGTTTCGATCGAGATCCAGCGGAACGAGTGTCGAATCGATCAAACCTGGTACCGATTCAAGCAATCCCATACATTCTTCGGCCGAGGCAGTGTCCGAAAGCAGAATTTTGTTGCCTTCGTCAAACCACTCGACTGTCGGCGTAAAGTCAATGCCTAAATAGAATCCTTCGAATATTACACCGCAGGCCCGTTTAATTAGGTCCCGTGCGACCCGATCGGCCCCGATCTGCTCGCCTTCGTACTCAAGCTCGATCTTTCCAGTCATCGCTGGCAGGGCCGCATAAATGTCGGAGATGCGCGGTACGATCTCAGATTCTCCGTTTGCGATCAAGCGGCGCTCAGCATTCGAAACCGCACACTCAAAGGCGGCTATCGAGAATCTTTGTGAAACGCCGGAACGCTTATCGACTCTCTGATCATCGCGGGCTTCGAACGCGATCTGTTCGAGCGTCTCCGCGATAAAATCGGGGGTATTGACCTTATATCCGTCGATTCCTGTGCGTTCCGTCCATGCTTCCTGTTTCGTAATTTCCGCGCTTAGCGCCACGCTCGATGGGTAATGCGTTTGAATCTCGGAACCGATCCGGTCCTTTAGGGGCGAAATGATCTTCCCGCGTGCCGTATAATCTTCCGGGTTTGCCGAAAAAACTAGCATCACATCAAGCGGCAGTCTCACTGGATATCCCTTTATTTGTACGTCGCCTTCCTGCAAGATGTTGAAAAGCCCGACCTGGATCTTTCCGGCGAGATCCGGCAATTCGTTAATTGCAAATATTCCGCGGTTCGCACGCGGTAGCAATCCGAAATGGATCGAAAGTTCATCGGAGAGCAAATGTCCACCTTTCGCTGCCTTGATCGGATCGACGTCCCCGATAATGTCCGCCACAGTAACGTCCGGAGTAGCCAGTTTTTCAACAAATCGGCTCCCGCGAGATACCCAGTCGATTTCTGTATCGTCTCCGTGCAGGTCGAGAGTCTGCCGGCCATAAGCGCTTAAAGGATCGAACGGGTTATCGTTTGTCTCTGAACCCGCAATTATCGGTAATGCCTCATCAAGGAGTTCGGCCAATTGCCGAATGATCCGGCTCTTTGCCTGGCCGCGCAACCCGAGCAGAATGATACTGTGCCTCGCAAGCACTGCATTTACGATCTGTGGGATTACTGTGTCATCATAGCCCAAAATACCGGGAAACAGCTTCTCGCCGGAGCTCAATTTCCGGATCAGGTTCTCCCGCATCTCGTCTCTGACCGAGCGGGATATATACCCGGCGGCCCGCAATTCACCAAAAGTTCGTGCCGATGTCATGATTTCTGTCTTATATTATCGCAGAGCGCGGGCGGGTTTGTCAGGTATTGACTAGAATTACGGCTAATAGCGGCTGTCAATAAAAGTTGACTAATCGGTCACGGCTCCCTTGCTGCTGGACGATACGAGCCGGGCATATTTTGCGATGACGCCGTTTAAATTGCTCGTATCCCGGGGACTCCAATCGGCTCGGCGTTCCGCAAGGATTTCGTCGGAGAGTTCCACTTGAAGCGTTGCTTCATCGGCGTCTATCGTGATCAGATCGCCATCCCTAACGAGGGCAATATTGCCGCCGACAGCGGCCTCAGGGGCCACGTGTCCAACAACCATTCCATAAGTGCCGCCGGAAAATCGTCCATCCGTGATCAATCCTACGGAATCGCCCAGCCCGAGCCCGATGATCGCTGAGGTCGGCGCCAGCATTTCACGCATTCCCGGACCCCCCTTCGGGCCCTCATACCGGATCACTACTACGTCGCCGCTTCGGATCTCTCGTCCAATGATCGCCGCCATACAAGCTTCCTCCGAATCGAATACCCGAGCTGGTCCCGTTATTCGCCGATTCTTAATTCCAGAGATCTTTGCGACGGCGTACTCTGTCGCGAGATTTCCTCGTAGTATCGCTAAATGTCCTTCCGTGTAAAGCGGCTTATCGAATGGACGAATTATATCCTGATCGTGCCGGGGAGTGTCCGGAACATCCGTAAGAACCTCTTCGATCGTCTTTCCTGCGATCGTAATGCAATTGCTGTGGATCAGTCCGTGACTAAGCAGGATCTTCATCACCTGCGGCACGCCGCCCGCTTTGTGAAGATCCGTAGCGACGTATTTACCGGAGGGCTTGAGGTCACACAGAACGGGAACCTTTTGCCGTATTTTCTCGAAATCTCCGATCTCCAGATCGACTTTCATGGAATGAGCGATCGCAAGCAGGTGAAGAACCGCATTCGTCGAACCACCGATCGCCATGACAACCGCGATGGCGTTTTCAAATGCCTCGCGAGTCAGTATCGCTTCAGGAAGCAAATTGGCGCTTATCGCCTGCGCAAGGACTGTGGCAGACTCCTTGGCGTTTTCCAGCTTTTCGGCATCTTCGGCGGCCATCGTCGATGAATATGGCAGGCTCATTCCCATCGCCTCGATAGCTGACGACATAGTGTTTGCCGTGTACATTCCACCGCATGCACCGGCTCCGGGGCAGGCTCGCTTCTCGACCTCTACGAGTTCAGCGTCGTCGATCTTTCCGGCCAGATACTCGCCCACTGCTTCAAAGGCGCTTACGACGGTTAGATCCTTCCCGTTATAATGCCCGGCTTTGATCGTACCTCCGTAAACAAAGATCGACGGTATATTGAGACGTGCGATCGCGATCATTGCCCCGGGCATATTTTTATCGCAGCCGCCGATCGCCAAAAGTCCGTCCATTTGTTGAGCCTGACAAACCGTTTCGATGGAATCAGCGATCACCTCGCGCGATATGAGAGAGTACTTCATACCAGCCGTTCCCATCGATATCCCGTCGCTGATGGTGATCGTGCCGAAAACCTGTGGCATAACACCCTCTGCTTTCGCCGTTTCGATTACCGCATCGGCCAGTTTCCCAAGGCTGAGGTTGCATGGTGTGATCGTGCTGTAGCCATTCGCAATACCGATTATCGGCTTCTCAAAATCGCCATCCCCGAAGCCGACCGCGCGCAGCATAGCCCGATTGGGCGTGCGTTCCACGCCGGAGGTAATTGCCTTACTTCTATAGTTATTCCGCATTTCTTACCAGTTTGTCGAACGCAGTTTGAATAGGTCGCGAAGCCCGATATTTCCGCCGCATAGAATAATTACAACGTGGCTGTCCGGCCCAAATTTCGCCTGAAGGCGTTCGGCCGCCGCAAGTGTGCATGACGTTGCCGGCTCAACGAGAACCTTCGATCTATCAAGCAAATATAGAAGTTCGTCCACGGCCTCTTCATCACTTACGACCGTTACGCCGGAAAGATATTTCTTCGCAAGTTTGAAATTAAGTTCGCCGACGCGCGGCGCTCCCAGCGTTTTTGCGATCGAAGTGATCTCTGAAAGCTCGACGATCTCGTTCGCGTCGAGAGAAGCGGCCATACTCGCCGCACCTGCCGTCTCAACACCCCAAACATTAACATCTGGTTTCGATAGCTTTAGCGAGGCCGCGACGCCGCCCGAAAGCCCACCGCCGCCTATGCTGACGATCACATCAGTAACCTGCGGCAGATCTTCGAGAATTTCTAGGCCGATCGTCCCCTGTCCGGCAACAATATCCGCGTCCTCGAATGGATGTATGAACGTCATACCTGCGAGGGCGTAGCAATCAGCAGCATCGAATGCGGCTGAAATGTTCGCGTAGGTTTCCACCTCGGCCCCATATTGGATTGTCTGTTTCAAATAATTCTTCGGCGTTGACTCCGGCATCAGGATCAGAGCCCGTAACCCGAGCGTTTTTGCTGCATAAGCAACAGCCTGGGCATGGTTTCCAGCGCTGACCGCGACCACGCCGCGTACAGTTTCTTCAGCGGTCAGAGTCAGCATTTTATTGAACGCCCCGCGCACCTTGAAAGCGCCGGTGTTCTGAAGACTTTCATATTTGAGGTAGAAATTCGAACCGAATCGGTCGCTCAAAGTCTCATCACGACATAGCGGCGTGCGTTTAATATAAGAAGCAATGCGTTCGGCGGCCGTCTGGATCAGTTCGAGTGTAATAGTTTCGACGGCGGAATTAATCTCGCTGGCGCTGTTTCCGACAACACCAGCATCACCAAAACCCATTCTTTTTTCAACCGTCAAAAC
>JBAUGL010000027.1:0-4126 GCA_049679665.1 Pyrinomonadaceae bacterium
CCCAAATGATCGTTTGTCAAATAGCTCACCTGCTGCGTCTGAGCCAGCGCCGTCGAATACTCCGCAACAAGCTGACCGCTTGCATTATAGACGAAAATGGTTGTTTCCGTGTTGGATATCTTCTTGACCCTTCGGCCCTCGCCATCATAAAAGTAAGTCCCAAGGCTTGCACCGCTCGAGTTCTTTACTTCCTTCTGATGATTCTCCGCATCGAACCCAAACGTCCGCCCGTCGGCGTCCGCCGTCACGTTCCCGGCCGCATCAAACCCGTACCCGATGAGCCTGTTCGTCGAAGTGCTGATCGAAGGGTTGCAGACGGCCTCTGCACAGCTTCCGAGTGTCGTCGTATTCGCCGCATCAAACCGGCGATTTCCGTATCTGTCGATGGTGAAAGTCTGTTTCCAAGTCTGACTCCCGCCGACCGTCTCCGACGCCGACTGCAAACGGTTCAGCGAATCATAAGCATACGTCTGAATTGCCGTAAAACCTGTACCGCCACCCGCCGTTGGCACCGTGATCTTCTGCTCTCTAAGGCTCCCATTGTTCAACGCCGACGTCCCATAATCATACTCAAGCTTTAACAGATTCGTCGCGTCCTGCGTTTTGCCTAATGCGATCTCTGTCGGCTGGAGCCTTGAGTTATACTTCGCCGATTCCCATTTCCCGTTCCCAAGCCGCCTCTTGGTAACCGCTCCGGCCGCATCATATTCGAAATGCCCCGCATATGTATGCAGACCCTGACTCGCGTTCTTCCTGCTTTGGACCCTCGAAAGCTCGCCGTCATTGTCGAGAACACTCTTGACAACACGTCCCGATGGATATGTTTCTTCGATCAAGGCCCCCGAAAGATTGTACTTGTTTCCGGTATTATAGGTTTGCCCGTCGGTGATCTGTTGATGGGTCAACAATCGTCCAAGATTGTCAAAGTCTGTGTATCTAGTTTCCGAAACCGAGCTTGCGACCTTTGTCGTTTTTCCTTTCGAATAAGCTGGCTGAGTTCCCAAACCCTTTCCGTCATAATAAAAACTCACATCCGGCGTCGCATCCGAATAATCGCGCATCTTCAAACGGTTGAGATTGTCGTATGTCCCGGCAGCATATAGCCCTCTAGCATCCGTCGTCTTTGCAATGTTCCCGTTATCGTCGTATTCATACTTTACAGACCACTGCGTATTGCCCGTGATCGGATCACCTGCGACAAATGCTGCATTTGCCTGCTGTTCAGGCTGTTTTGCATATAGAAGCCGGCCAAGAGAGTCGTGCATGAAATATCGGCTCTGTTCACCTTGAATTGTCTTGCGAAGACTGCCGAGCGTGTCAAAGATATAATCGGTATTGAGATTCTGTCCCGTCGGGTCTTCCACAACGCGGATCATTCTGCCGAGAGCATCCGTCACCCCTTTCCGTTTCTTTCCCGCCTGGTCTGTAATGGTCTTTGTAACCCCGATCGGAGCCGCCGACGATACTCCGTAATCCGTTAGGACTCTCGCTCCGTCCTGAAGCGTGACTTCCTTTATCCGGCTCGCTTCGTCATAGACATTCGTCGTCCAGATCTTTGGCTCATTCGCTCTAAAGGGATTTGTGACCCGCTTGACACGCCCGTCACTGTCAAATTCCTTCTCGACAAAGATGTTCCCCTCCGAGTTCACCTCTTCCGTCTTCCACGCACGGCCAAGGCCGTCGAAGTATGTGATCGACTCCGCCCAACTGCTGGCGTCGATCTGCGAACGGTTCTTTACCCAATAGTTGTTCGGCTCGTCGTGATAGATCGTCTCCGATGTACTTCCGACCTGTATGCCTCCATGGTAGGTTTTTGTGTTCAGCGGCCGCAGCGTCACCGGATCATATTCTATCCGCGTCTCAAGCCCGTTTGCATCTGTCGTAGTCAATGGCAGTCCCGTTGTCGGGTTGAATGTTGCTGTCGTCACAAAGGCCGTACTTGAACCGTTGAGCCCGCTCGGGTCGGGAATCGACGATGTAACTTGGATCGGGAATGCGTGATGCGTCGAATCGTATGTTGTCGTCGTTGAGTGTCCTCTGGCATCGATCACCTCATACTGATTGCCCCACTGGTCGAACTTTGCATGCGTTTCGATGTAAGCACTCGGATTCGAGATAGTGCCCTTCGTGCTGTCCCAAACCCTTGCGGTTGTCGGATTGCCTCTGCCTGCATTCGGCGAATATCCGCTCTCATCATAAACCATCTCACTTCTCGATACGGCCGTTCCTGCACTATCCTTTATTTGCGTCGCCGTTACAAGCCCGACCATATTCTGATTCTTGTATATATCCCTGGTTGATTGGGGTAAATAGTAACTATATTCATAGAAAAGCTCTTAATCGCGGCAGTACACCGTTCACCTATTATATCCAAGAACTTCGTTGAGTTTCGCGTTCCCAAGCTTCATCGAACTAATCTCGACGTTCACCGATCATCGATCTCCATAGAAAAACGATAAAATACCCAACTAACGCCCATTGAATTGCACACAGTAGAGCAAAAATAGCGCTAAAGGAGATGACTTGCCAATATGAATCCTGACCGAATAAAAACAGTCGGTCAATGGGATAAAATATCAGACCTGCGATACTTTCCGGAACCACATTTAGCGTTCGAAATATTTTGAAGTAGGTCGGTTCCTCGTGATAGTCATAACGGAAGCCGGGAACATTTGGCTTCAGGAAATGGCTCCAAATATCGACTCCCAGGTTTGCCGCAACCAAAATGAATGAAAGCGGAGTTCGGAGAATGCGTCTAAGTAGAACTAGAATATCTCTCATAAACTCACCTTTGAGCAGCCACCATTCTCGCTCCTAGTCGATAGATATCAAAATGCGTCGGACTTCGAGGTTTCCGCGGAGAAAGAGATCCCAAAATATTAGCTGTTCGTCCGGGCGTCACTGTGGAATGTACCGCATCGCGAAAATCGTCTACATAGTGTTTCCCATACCTGATCCCTCCGTGCCGCATCGATTTGTTGGCTTTGCGCACGATCGCCGTTTCAGTCACGTCCGCCGAATCGACAATCCCTCCAGCTGAGTTACGGGCACGTATTATCCTGCCGCTACGTGGATTCCCATTCACAAAATATCGAAAGAGATGTCCAACTTCGACGGCCAATTTGTCGCTAAATTTGGTACCCGCAACATTTTCGAGAAAAATCTGCTGATTTTCCGGTATAAACTGACTTATGGGGGACGTGTATTTGCTATTGTTGTGAAGAAAGACATTTATTGCGCCGTTAATGCCGCCTTTAACGATTTGATATGCACAGTTTCCACATTCAGGATTATTGTACTGCGCGACTTTCGCGGACCCGGGAGTAAAGGTTTGATCGAATTCGACATTGATTGCATCGAACGTGTCTCGAAGGTTCGTGATTGTGTCAGCCAAGATCGTTCTTGCGGCCATTCGGCTAAACTGCGCCGTGTCGTAGACAATATTAAGACCGACTGAAACAATTTCATTTTCAGGTAATGAATTAGCCCAATCCCAGGTCGCATCCCGTCCTCGGATCGATGAGCCATCAACTGTTGGGCCGGAGTTTGGGCAGCTTCCGCCACAGGCACCGGTTGTGACTGGAATCAAGCCGAGCGGGTCGGTGAACTTGTATGGGCTGTTTAGAACGTAGGAGTATCGATTGAATGTCTGAGGGTTTCGTATACTTGCACTTGCCGTCAGCGGATCGACGCTCGTATATCTTCCATGAGTCGAGTTGTAGTATCGCGCCTGTGCAAAGTCGAGCCCCGATTCTGAGTCTTTCTCGTAGCCGGTGTAGCCTTTCCGAAGCTCGCCGCCGCCGGTGTAGCCGAGACTGCTTGTACGCTGTGAACTAAAGCTCTCCTCGCCAAACGCCGAGTAGTCCTTTCGCCCAGTCACAAGTCCATCCTCATTCGTTGTCACCCGAGGACTACCCAGATGATCGGTTGTCAAATAGCTGACTTGCTGCACCTGAGCCAAGGCAGTCGAGTATTCCGCAACAAGTTGTCCATTGGCATTATAGACAAAGACGGTCGTCTCGGTGTTGCTGATTTTCTTTACTCGTTTACCTTCGCCGTCGTAAAGATATTGCCCTATGGTGACGTTGCTGGCGTCCTTGACTTCTTTCTGATGATTCTCCGCGTC
>JBAUGL010000028.1:0-5694 GCA_049679665.1 Pyrinomonadaceae bacterium
CGATCAAAACACCAGACAGATTGTAAATGTAACCTGTCGTGTAACTCTGTCCGTCGGTTGTTTGCTTATGCCCGGTCACTCTCCCTAAGATGTCGAAAGTCGTGTACTCGGTTGTCGAAACGCTCGATGAAACTTTCGTCAGCTTGCCCTTTGCATTCGGCAGATTGTCGTAGAAATAGCCGACATTCGGCGAGGCCTGATAGTTCGGCGGAGTTCCGCTCGGTGTCGAATAGTTGCGATTCGTTACCCGGTTCAGAGCGTCGTAAACATAATTCGTTACAACATTTCTCGCATCGGTCTTCTGCGTCAAGTTTCCGTTGTTGTCGTAGCCGTAATTTATCGTCCCCGATTCAGGATTGTTGGCGGATTTCAATCTCGAAAGCGAATCATAGACAAACGAACGTGTCTGAACGCCCTGTGTCACCGTTGTCAGACTCCCGAGCGTATTGTAAGCATAATTCGTCGGCTGAATCGGTGTCGCTATTGTTCCCAGTTGGCCTGTGTTCTTGTCAGGCTCGTCAACGCGCGTCAACTCTCCGAGCGCGTTTGTTATCGATTGTCGCTGGTTTCCGGCTTGATCAGTCACCGTGGTCGCGTTTGCGTCTATATCGGTCGTGACAATGCCGGTTGAGGTCGTGTTGCTTCCCCACGGAGCGGGCAGAGCGGCACCGGAGAAGGTTTCGACCTCGCTCTTGCGGCCAGTATTCCAGCCCTTCGACCGGGTCCAGCCCATCGTCGGCTCGTTTGTTGCTTGCGTGGTATAAGCGGCACGGAAAGGATTCGAAGTTATCTGATAGCTGTTCGGATTGCCGGTCTGGTAACGAGTTTCGACCTTTATGCCGTGGGTTTCGTTTGTTGGGTCTTCGGATGCGGAATTTTCAAGCGTTCTGGATAATCGCACACGGCCCAGTCGATTGAGAAAGCCTCGAAAAACAAGGGTCGTGTCTTCGTTCATAGGCGATTAGCTTATCAGATTATCTTGCTCCCCATCACGGAGCGAGACCATGCGTATCGAGGTAAATTCGGCAGAGGTGATACAATTCTCACGTATTGAGCCGTACCGACTCGACAATAGAATTGACATCCTCCGTTTCTATCGTCTTTGATTTCGAATCACAATTATATGTAATAAAAAGAAGGCAATTGTCATTGGTTACGAACCAAACCTTAGAGTAAAGCCCCTCCTTTTCGTAGTAGCCAGTCGCAGTCTGACTGGAATCGTCCGCAATTTGAGCGCTAATCTCAGCAACGACCTTTTCGTCCTCAAAATGTTCACGAAGGCTGTCCTCAGCAGAGCGTGGTATATCAGTCTCGTAGGCGGATATTTGTAAGGCTCCGACACCGTTTCTGATTTTGGAGAAGGTTACACAATCTTCGTCAGATTCGACTTCCCATCGATTTGGATAGTTTAGCGTATACCTACCGCTCGGAGAAACATAACTCATAGTCAAATCAATGTTAAGGCTCATAATAGACAACCCTTCCTTTCTTGCCGGTGTCGCTTTCTTGTTTCTTCAAATCCTTGGCCCCTTTCTTCCTGCCCGTCGGAGTATTTGGTTTTAGTTCGACTGGTTTTCCGCGTCTTGATCGCGCATCCGGCCTAACCGTTTTTCCAGTTACCGGGTCTTTAACATTTTTTTCCGATTTCCAACCCCGCTTTAGCTTTACCTTGTCAGCGAATTTTTTGTGCTCTTGCCTCCCTTTGGCCGCGGCCTTTGCAACTACCGGATTTCGCGACCCTCGTGGTTTAACACCATTAGCCGCTTTTGTAACTTTGGCTTCTGCAGCTTCGCGTCTGGACGCTTTGACCAAAGATTTTGCAGCAGTGCCGTAGCCACCGCCTGGAAGAACGACCCCTAGCAAAGTTCCGCCAGCGACCGCGAACTTTTCCGCTCTAGTAGCATTTCGATCTCGAAATGTGCGTACTGTATCTATGACGTCATAGACCGTTGCAGCAGCTTCAACTATGGCCCATCCTACGGCACATGGCGGACAGTGGCCATCGGGATCGTTGTATTTGTACGGGTTATTGTAGGTATATTGGTATTTGTTCAGACTCTGCGGATTCTCAAAATCAGCATAGAATGTCGGATTGTCGCTCGCGTCTTCCTCAAAATCAAAAAGCTCATCCGGGCCGCCTTTGAATTCATCGGGAGAAGTGAACCTTCCATGGATCGGTGAGTAATAGCGTGATTGTGCGAAATCGAGGCCCGTTTCAGTATCTCGCTGGTAGGTAGCGAATTTCTTCCTAGTGTCGTCGGCAATAGAAGAATATTTTTGATTCGTATTTCGAGTGCCTATTCCCGCGTAAATCTCATCACCGAACGGGAAGAAATCTCGCCTCGCCTTTACTTCGCCGAACGAGTTCGAAATAACGCGAGGACTTCCCAAGGCATCTTCCGTCAAGTAGCTGATTGTTGGGTTTACCGGAGGAGGTATATTAATCGCATACTCAGCCGCGAGATCGCCATCCGCATCGTAAACGAAAATTGTCGTTTGGTTTGTTATCGCGTTAAATGATTTTGCTCTTTTGCCATTTCCGTCGTAAGCGTAGCTCGCCGACAGATTGTTCCCACTTGCAGTTATTTGTCGATTTTCAGCGTCATAGCTACACGTTTTGCCTTCCGCGTCGGTCGTAACATTTCCGGCGTTGTCATAGCCGTAACCGACAAAGCGGTTGTTGGCCGGGTTCGCTGTCGGATTGCAAACAGCCACGGCACACGAACCCAGAGTCGTCGTGTTCGGCACATCAAAATTCTTATTACCAAAACGGTCGTATAGGAACGCCTGTTTCCAAGTCTGGTTTCCGCCGACTAGTTCCGTCGCGGATTTCAGACGGTCTAACGAATCAAACGTATAGGTTTGAACAGCCGTGAATCCGATTGCGGAGCCGATTGTCGGCACCGTGATCGTTTGACGTGCAAGATTGCCGTTATTCTTCAGAGGATCGACTGCTGAGCCGTTCCATTCGCCGTATTCATAATTTAGCTTGGAAAGGCTTGTATCGGTCGCCGAATGACCCAGCCCGATCTGCGTGACCTGCCGGCTTGAAGTCAACTAACGCGTCGCCTAGTTTTTCAGTATCTAGTCTTTGTTGCTCTTTTACATAGTCCTCTTTGCTAATTCTGTCGGTGATGTCGCTCACAAGCAATTCGTAGTGACTAGACCATTGCTGATTTCTCTGGTAGCCAACAAGCAACTGAAGCCGTTCGATAAGACGCTCTTTTAGATTTTCAGGGACGGAAGCAAAAGCGTTTTCTTGCGCCATAGTTCTTCCATTTATCAAAAGACAGACTGAAAGAACGGTTAGCAATAGCGCGAGCATTTTTTGATGAATGAAGATTTTCATATTCAACGCCTACTTTTTACGTTCCAGCAACAGTGCGGATACGCTCAAAGAAGTAACCATTTTGTTTGGTCGGGCGAACAATCTGCCCAACTTTGTATCTCCGTTCCTTACCCACAATAATAAGTCTCCTTCGACAGAAACATAAACTGTCCAATCCGAAGTCTGTTCCCCATTATAAAAAACTTTGACCGCATTCGATTGTGTCCACAAGTGATTTCTGGTCTTAAAGATACCAACCGATAAGACGCCGATACTTAAAACAATAAGAACTATATACCGATTTCTCTTCATGAGTTTGGTTGCCTACTACGAATACCTCAAAGCATTTATGGCTTTCCATACGTCAAGTATTTATAAGGACCTTGACTTGGCGCTAACGTAGTCCCCATCGGACCGACGGCAACTCCCGCAATATCCGTCGCGGATATAAAGGCGTGAGCGAACCGCTCACGCCTTTTAGTTAGTAAACGGCTTCGATGTCTGTTACTTTCCAGCCATTTGCGGTTTCTTCAAGATCAATCCACAATTGCCCATTGTAATCAGGATGGGACGCCCTTTTCACACGGTAATATAGTTTGGCGAGACCCTCAATATCGTTTCTATTGGATAGTTTCCAGTCTTCTAAAGGGTACTGAGACTCCCGCTCACAAAGTTCTGCATAGTCGCCGCCCTTAAGATTCCGAACAGCCTTCGGGCATTCTCCGTTCTTGAGAAGATTCAATAGCTCTTCAGCCGTTGCTTCCGGTTGTTTTCCGCGAAATGGATTGAAGATCACAAAACTAGGTTCGCCTGACGGATCACCGCTTTCCCGGAAAGACCAGATTACAGACTTATTAGTTGTCAAAAGCCAAAGAACCCCTAGGACTATTACCAAAAGGCTGATGAGAACTGCTGAAATTAACATCTTGCGTAACTTCATGCTTACCGCCTCCTATTCGGGTCTTTGCGCACCATGGGATATCTTTCCGAATTACCCCGGAAATATTTCATGTATGTGCCGTTGGCATACCCGTCCGATTGGAATAGATACACAGGCCCCGTGGAGTTTGGGCCTACCCTCTTGTTGGGATCAGAGGAAAAGTAAGCGTATTTTTCATTTCCGTAAGCCGTCACATTTTGGGCATTTGCGAAATTCTGCGCAAAATTCGCTGTGTAGCACCCAAAGAAATAGCCCGTCCCGCCAGACTCCCAGTTTATTCTTAGGTTTCTTAACTCGCCAGGACTAAACTGTTCGGCTTTTCCTGTTTGGGCGTTATGGAAGACCGGACCGTCTGCTGGGCCAGCATGTGAGAAAATATCAACTTGGGCAGCGCCTCCGTATCCTTTTTCGCCCCACTTCTTGGCAATATCGAACACTTGCTGAACTTGATCCTTAGAGTACACGCCAAGCAAAACCACTTTGTCTTTATTCGGATCAAACTTGCCGTCGGCTGCAATCGCAGCGGCTTGGGTTTCCGCAGCTCGTCGAAACTCGTCATCTCCTGAACTGTTACCAACGGTGTAGATGACCACATAAACTTTTTCCCCGTCCGGGTCTATATTCGTTAGCGGGTTGTTCCATACATAAACGTAACGGTTCCAGTTCTGAGGCTGCGAAAGATAATCGTTAAATAATTTCTTGCCCTCTCCCTTTTCTTCTTTCTCGGCATCCTCCGCCGCAAAGATGATGTTGTAGGGATCGACGCTGGTAAAGCGCCCATGACCGGACTTGTACATTCTCGCCTGGGCGAAGTCCAACTCTGACTCAATATCACGTTCATAGCCGGTGAATTTTTGTCGGACTGAATCAGTTCCGTAGTTTGCTCGGGCAATTTCTTCACCGAACGGCATGAAGTCGCGGCGGGAAATTGTTTGGCCGAACTGATCGGTTGTTATTCGGGGGCTGCCGAGGTGGTCGTCGGTGAGGTAGGCGATCTTCGCGGACGTTTGTGGTTCGACGACGGTTGAGTATTCGGCAACGAGTTTTCCGGCTGCGTCGTAGACGAAGATGGTTGTTTCGCCGGTCGACGGGACTATTTTCTTCACCCTGCGGCCGACGCCGTCGTAGGAGTATTGGCCCACGATCCCAGTCGAGCCATTTACCTGGACTTGCTTGTTTTCAGAATCGTAAATTAAAGTCTGGCCGATTGCGTCCGTGGTTGTGTTGCCCAACTGATCGAAGACATATCCGACCAACTTATTTGTCGCCGGATCAACTTGCGGGTTGCAGACGGCTTCGGCACAGCCCGGAGCAAGCGTCGTCGTGTTTGCGGTGTCAAACCTCCGATTGCCATAGCGGTCGAAGGTGAAAGTCTGCTTCCAACTCTGAGTGCCGCCAATGGTTTCCGTCGTCTGCTTGATTCGAT